>VAWV01000120.1:18001-18198 GCA_005883295.1 Actinomycetota bacterium | reverse complement strand
CTTCGACGTCGTGGCAAACGTGCCGGTGACGATCGCGGGGCTGACGATTCGCGGCGGGAACGCGCCGCCTCTGCTGATGGGGACCCCAATGGGCGTCGGCGCCGGGATCCAGAACATCGGCAACCTGACGCTGTCGGGTGACATCGTCACCGACAACGACGCCTTCCAGGGCGGAGGCGTATTGACCACGGGTGGCT
>VAWV01000120.1:0-17807 GCA_005883295.1 Actinomycetota bacterium | reverse complement strand
CTCGGCGAACGACGGCGGCGGGATCTACAGCCAGGGCGACCTGACGGTCACCGACGTGACGGTGAGCGGAAACACGGCCGGCTTCGGCGCCGGGATCGAGAACGCGGCCACGAGCCCCGCCATGGCGACGCTGACGCGCGTACTCGTGACCGGCAACAGCGCAACAGGGACCGTGTTGAAGGGTGGCGGAGTCTTCAACGACGGTCCGATGACGATCGACGAGAGCACGTTCTCGGGGAACACCGCAGGCAGTTCGGCGGGCAGCGGGAGCGGGCTCGGCGGCGGGATCTTCAACGACAGCACGCTGACGCTCACCAGGAGCACGATCGCCGGGAATAACGCACTGAACGGGGACGGGTTCTTCATGGCGACCGGCCAGGCCACGCTCGAGAACGTCACGATCACGGGCAACGGGCAGAGCAGCGCCAAGGGCCGGGGAGGTGGGATCTTCAGCGACGGCGGCAGCCTCTCGCTGGCCAACGTGACCGTGGCCGGCAACGAGGCCAGCTTCTCAGCGGGCGACGGCGGCAACCTCTACGACGGAAACAGCACGACCCCGGGCGTCAACGCCAAGGACACGATCACCGCGAACGCGCTGACCAGCGGGAATTGCGGCGGGCTCGCCCCGACCTCGCTCGGCAACAACCTGAGCTTCGACTCGGGCGGCGACACCCATCCCTGCTTCAGCGCGGGTGGCGGAAACGTGTTCACCGACCCACAGCTGGGTTCACTCCAGGACAACGGCGGGCCCACCCAGACGATGGCCATACCGCAGACCAGCGCCGCCCTTGACGCAGGAGCCGGGTGCCCGGCGACCGACCAGCGCCTCTTCCACCGCCCCCAGGGCCCGGCCTGCGACATCGGGGCCTTCGAGCTCGACTACATCCCGCCCCAGACCACGATCACGTCGGGGCCGTCCGGCTTCCGGCGGTCGACGAGCGCGCAGTTCTCGTTCACGTCCAACGAGGCGGCGTCGACATTCCAGTGCCGTCTCGACTCCGCCACCTTCACGAGCTGCGGAACGCCGACTAACTACAAGGGCTTGGGCCAGGGGCCCCATACGTTCCGGGTACGGGCGATCGATCCCTCGGGCAACGTTGACCCAACGCCCGCCGCACGCAGCTTCAACGTCGATTCGCACGCGCCGCAGACGACGATCACGTCCGGCCCCTCGGGGAAGACGCACAACCGGAGGCCGACGTTCAAGTTCAGATCTTCGGAGTCCGCATCGACCTTCAGGTGCGCGCTCGACGCCGGTCCGTACCGCACATGCAGCTCGCCTCACAAGACCGCAAAGCTCGGCCTCGGCCCGCACGTGTTCCACGTGCGGGCCCGTGACCGCGCGGGGAACCTCGACGCGACTCCCGCCAGCCGGAGCTTCAACGTCGTGCCCTAGCCGCGGTCCGGCCGGAGTAGATCATGCGCGGGCCCGCCGCGTAGGGGCGCTCCCCGTCCCACCGGCTTCGCAGCAATCGGGGCGCCCGGATTTGGGCGGGATCGCCCGGCTGCCCCTGCGGGCCGCTACCCGATCACGGCGACGTAGTACGTCTGGTTGGTAGCGAATCCATCGAACTGGCCCGAGGTCACGAGGATGTGGCTCGTGTCATTGGTACCCGGCGGGACGGATCCGCCGGTGCAATTGATGCCGCCTGGGTTAGATGTGCCACCGCATAGCGAAGCGGACTCCTCCCCGTTCGAGTCTCCGTTGGGGGTCGCAATGATCGCCTTGCCGGCCTGACTGGAGCCGAAGTTGAGGAGATCGGAGCCAGGGTTCAAGTAGAGATCATGCCCGGAGTTGGTGATCCCGCCAGACTGCGCGGCGATCGTGCCGTCGCCCGTGACGATCGCCCAGCGAACGCGCTGCTGAAACGCGCCCGGCGTGAGGCCACCGAGTGATCTGGCGTTGTTCGCGCTGCTGGCGTTCGGCACGGTGCCTAGCGTTGAGAGCTTGATCTTGGCGCCGGTGACGGCACCGTTCTTGATCTTCGTCGTCGTGACCGCGCTGTCCTTTAGCTGCTTCGTGCCGACGCTGTTCTTCGGCAGCTCGGTGACCGCGTAGGCGCTGCCACCGAGCGCGATGAATAACGCACTCACGGAGGTGACGTTCGCGAACGTCAGCCGGGGACGGAAGCGATGCGGCATGGTGCGTCCTCCAATCGGACATCGGGGCTTCCCGCCTGGCGATCCTATGCGCGACCGCGCGGGCCCGCCAGTCGCTGCTGTCACCCCTGCGTGTTTGTCGCGGGCTCGTTGGGCTCGGGTACCAGCGCCGCCAGGCCAAGCGGCAGCGAAGACGGCCGGCTAACGCGCTCTTTTGCGTCCCGGCTTGCAAGGGTGCGGCATGGAGCTCCGGTCGCGGTTCAAATAAGGCGCTAGGACCTCGGATCCAGACAGTCCGGAAAGTCCTGCAACTCAGCGATTCCTAGAAGCAATCGGAACGATGAGACGGCTTTTGAACCAAACGTCCGTTCGCCGGATCAGTCAACTTCATCGTGCCGACGACATCAACCCTTGACGGCGAACAGCTCCCATTCGCCAGGCACCCCTTTGAGCTGCCTGGCGCCGGCCTCCTCGAAGTGGATGCCCGAGCCGACGACCAAGTCTTTGACCGTCCGCGAAGCGAGGGTCTGACCGGCCTGCGCAAGCGAGCTCACCCGCGCGGCGATGTGCACGGCCATCCCACCGACGTCTTCGCCCATGAGCTCGATCTCACCCGTGTGCAGGCCGGCTCGAATCTGGAGCCCCTGGCGCGAGAGCGACTCCCGCAGGGACTGCGTACAGCGAATCGCCGCGGCCGGACGGTCGAACGTCGCCAGCAGGCCATCCCCCGTGCTCTTGATCAGCTTGCCGCGGTGAGCCCGGAGCTCGCGACCCGCCGTAGCGTCGTGGTCCTCGAGCAGCCTGCGCCACCCCCGGTCCCCAAGCTTGGCGGCCATTTCGGTCGAGCCTACGACGTCCGTGAAGAGCACGGTCGCCAGCGCTCGATCGTGCTCCACCGACGGGCGCGCGCCGGTCAGGAATTCCTCGACCTCGGCGAGCACCGCTTCGGTGTCGCCCAGCCAGGGCCAGTGCAGCGTTCCGGGGAGCTCGACCAGACGCGCATCGGGTATGCGCCGCGCCATAAAGCGCGCCGCCTCAACGCTCATCACGGGATCCTCCGTTCGGTGGATCAGAAGCGTGGGTACGTGTATGGCCGGCAACGTCCCACGGATGTCGAACTGGGAGTCGAGCCGGAGAGCCGAGAGGACAAGGCCGGGGCTCGCCGAGGCTCGTTCGTACCGACCCCACCAGCGACAAAAGTCTTCGTCTCCCAGCTTCTCGAAGGCCAGGAAGGACAGGCTGACTCCCTCTCCCCACCCCTGGTCCACGCCCTCCAGGACCTCCTCCAATTGTTCTGGCGGCCCGCCCTCCGGGTAGTCCGACGACTCAAGGAGTTTCGCGAATGCGCCGTACAGCACGAGTGACTGGACGACCCCCGGGTGATGCGCGGCAAAGAGCGCCGCGACCGCGGCACCGTCGGACCATCCCATCACCGCCGGATCGGCGGATTCCGAGGCATCGATCACCGCAGCAAGGTCGTCGAGGTGCTGGTCGAAGCCGGCGGCGGCATCCAGCGGGTCGGAGAGCCCCATCCCGCGTTTGTCGTAAACCGTGACGCGCGAGAATGAGGCGAGCCGATTCATGAAGCGGCGATACGGGGGATGCTCCCAAGCGAACTCCAGGTTGGAGACCACCCCAGGGACGAGGACGAAGTCCCGTCCTCCTTCGCCGAAGCTCTGATAGGCGATGTGCACTGAGCCGTTCCTCGCGTAGCGCACCGTCGGGCTGGTTGTGATCGATGCTGCGATCTGCCGAGCCTAACCCGGTCGAGCGGCCCGCCGCTGAGGGCCCCGATAGACGGTCGGGTTCGGGCGTGGATTCGCGGCCCCGCCGGCCTATCAAGAAACGCGGCACCGACTGACGCCCGCAACGAGCGCAAGGCGCCAGCTCGTGGAGGAAATCGGGGCGATAGGACGGCTTTTGAACCACGCGAGCATTATTGAGCGGCTGCACCGGCAGCTTCGCGACGGTGCCTAATCCGTGCCCGATCTGTTCTGAAGGTGGCAGCAGAGGTCTTAAGGCGCGAGACGGACTTCTGCTCTGCGAGTCGGTGCGCGTCGTGACCGGCTCGGCCTGCTCTTCTCCTGGTTGGCACTACGGCATACGATCGCGTCTTGTCGGCGACTACTGGAGGTTGGATGGGAGAGCGGTGGTTCACCGAGGAGGAACTGGCGGAGATGTCGCGCCCGACAATGGACCGCGCGATCGAGGCGCTCGACCGCGGCGATCTTGACGAGGCGCGGTCACTGTGCGAGGCGATGAAGCACGAATGGCGCTATCTCCACGACCTGATGGTCGAGGGGATCGGCGGCCTGATCACGTTCGTCCAGGAGCGGATGGGCGAGGACGCGGTCGCTGAGGCGTGGTCCTGCGGGCAGGGCCGTGGCTGGAAACGGGACGTCGAGACGATCGTCGGGCGGGACCGGAAGCAGATCGTTCACGCGCTGGCTGCCACCTGGCGCGCGCACTCGTGCAGCGGCACGGGGCCTCACCCTGGCGCGTTCACGATCGCTGAGGACGATGAGAAGTTCACGTTCTCGATGAACCCGTGCGGATCCGGTCAGCGGCTCGTGCGCATGGGTCGCTACGAGGGCCCGAACGCGCTCGGGGTCACCAAGCGCGCGCACGACTGGAGCTACGGGCGCGAGAACTTTCCGCTCTACTGCACGCACTGCTCGTTCATGAACGAATCGCTACCGATCCGCTGGATCGGCTATCCGCTGTATCCAAGCGATCCGCCCGACGACTACGGCCGGGATCCGTGCACGTGGTACTGGTACAAGGACCCGGCCGACATCCCTGAGCGACACTGGCGTCGATATGGGCTCGAGCGTCCGGCCCGCGTGAGCGATGCCTCCGGCTAGCACATTGCCCTCCGGACGCCGGGTGATCGTCACCGGTGCGGCCGGAGGTATCGGCAGGGCGATCGTGGAAGCGCTCGGCTCGGCCGACTGCGCGGTCGCGGCGTGCGATGCGCCCGGGACCGACGCGCCGTTCAGCTTTGATGTCCGCGATCGTGCCGCGGTGAAGGACAACGTCGCCAAAGCGATCTCCGGGCTGGGCGGCTGCGATTCAGTCGTCGCCAATGCCGGGATCGTTGACACGATCCACCGCGCCGAGCGGTTCTCCGAGGATGAGTGGCGCAAGGATCTCGAGACGAATCTGTACGGCGCGTTCTTCGTCGTCCAAGCGGCGTTCGATGGGCTGGGGCAGTCGGGCGACGGCCGGGTCGTGCTGATCTCGTCCGTCGGGGCGGAGGTCGGGAGCCCTGGCCAGGTCGCCTACGGTGCGTCGAAGGCGGGCATGGTCGGGATGGGGCGGACGCTGGCCTCGGAATGGGCATCGCAAGGAATCCGCTGCAACGTCGTGATGCCGGGGTTCATCGCGACGCCCAAGGTGCTCGCGATGCCCGCCGAGGTGCAGGATGGAGCAAAGACAGCAATTCCGCTCGGGCGGTTCGGCACGACGGAGGAGCTCGCGGGGGCCGTCAGCTTCCTGTTGTCGCCTGCCGCCGCGTACATCACGGGCACGGTGCTACGCGTCGACGGAGGCTTTGGCCTGCTTCTGCGTTAGACATCGCGATCCCGTTAAGCGTTCGGAGTCGCTGTGTCGGTCGCGGACGCGCTGCGCGCGGCGGGCGTGGCCTCCCGGTTCTAAGGAGAGACTTCTCTCCCGCGCGACAAGCCGCCCGCTGAGCGGCTTGTCGCGGCAATCGGGGCGCCCGGATTTGAAACGGTGGTCAGGGGGTGTCGATGCGTCCGCCCGCGTCCGGGGCGTCCGTCCTGTACACGGCCCCGAACGCTCTGGATGCATAGGACGATGCATCCGGTACCACGGCGGTACCACCGTTCCAAGCGCGACGCGGGTTTGTTGCGGCGGAACCCCACGACCCCGACCTGCCCACCTGAAATGCGCCAGCTGCCCAGCTGCAACGCCGCCATGGCGATGTCCGCAAGACACGTTTCTCTGGAGAGGGAAGACGCCTCCGAGGCGCTCCACCAGCTGAGGCGGGCCCGGGGCCCTTGCCAGCCGGCCGGCCGGACCGGTGGTGTCGATCGCGCTTGAGTATGGAGCGCCTCCGCACCACCCTCGATCGTTCGCGATCTTCACGGCAGAGCGCTCGGGCTCGGTTGACACTCCAGACGCGCACTTTGGTTACTTGAACACCTCGATGTAGAAGTCCTGGTCGGACGGACTGCCGCTGGAGATGTTCGCCGTCCCGACTTCGACCTCGCCGACCGTGTTGTGCGCGGCACAGACAAGACCTAGTGAGACCGCCCGACTGCCGCTTCTCGATCTGAGCGGTCCCCCCATGGCCAGCTCGACCGTCAACCTCTATGCCGGTTGTCTCGAGTCGGGAGGCGACCAGTCCCCTACCGGGAACCCCACGTGAGGACAAGCGCCGCCCAGGAGCATGTCCCTGAAAATCGTGGTGTCGCCGGTCCGATTCCGGCCCTCGCCACCTCGGGCCCGCGGCGCGCGTCGCCTCTCAGGCGTTCACAAAACGTGTGTGGGCCGTTCAGCTATGGCGTGTGACGGCACTCTCCCACGCTTGGAGGGGCCGCAGCCTCAACCGCCCGCTGCTGGCAGATATGGACCTCGGCCGGAACGAAGCTGTTCGTATTGAACTCGCTCACGCACCACCCGGGATGCGTAAAACCGAGGTTGTCGCTCGACTGGCACGGCTGACTCCCAGGACTGGCACCGGCGGATGCGGCCCATGTCGAGGCCACGAGGACTGCAGCGACCACGACCAAAAGCAACACCACGAGCCTGTTGCGAAGCACAGTGGGCTCCCCTCTCTTAGGCGGATTCGGACCCCGAGCGGGATCGTACCTCGCAGGCGCCCGAAGTGAGCGGATCGGTCACGACTCGCCCAGCCTGAGTGCAACAGCCGACCAGTGCGTGCGCGCGATGCATGTGCTGGGCCATGTCGGCCTCGGCCAACCTCCGAAGGTTCCGCTTTTCGCGGAACGGGCATCCGGGTGGATCGTGCCGGTTGCCCACCGAACGGGAAGCGCTGACGCAGCCAGGTCCGCCAACTACACTCGTGTTCATCGTGCCGGGGCACTCAGCCCGGCTAACTAGTGCCAGCGTTCGTAGTTGTTGCCTTAGCACCTCCCGCGTCTCGCAGCACACAACCTCCCGGGAGGAAACAGATGGCAACCGGAACCGTGAAGTGGTTCAACGACGACAAGGGCTTCGGGTTCATCACGCCCGACGATCAGGGCAAGGACCTGTTCGTGCATCACAGCGGCATTGCCGGCAGCGGCTTCAAGTCGCTCGCCGAGGGCGCGAAGGTCAGCTACGACGCCGAAACCGGGCCCAAGGGCCCCAACGCGGCGAACGTACAAGCGCTCTAGGCGACCGCTCGCCTGCGAGTTCCCGCCGGCCGGCATCGTACGGTGCTGACCGGTGGGTCTCGCCTAGCGCGCGCGGCAGCCGCTGGATCACTTCTTCTTGCCGACGGTGACGCCGACCGGGCTGCCGGCCGCCGGCAGGATCATTCCCCGCCTTGACGGACTGCTTGATGACCCGTCTTCTCGCGATGCGCTCCGGATCGTCAGCGGGCGGTTTCGGCAACCGGCGCCCGCAGCTCAGTCAACGGACGGGGTCGGCCAACGTGGTAGCCCTGCGCATACCGCACCCCTTGAGCTCGCACGAGCTGGAGACTCTCAGCGCTGCCCACGAACTCCGCGATGGTCTTTTTGCCGAGCCCGTTCGCCATTTGCACGATCGACCTCAGTATCAGTTGGTCGGTGGTGCTGGCAGGAAGGTTGCGGATGAACTCCCCGTCGATCTTGAGGTAGTCGAGCGACAGGTACTTCAGGTAGTAGAAGGAGCCAAAGCCCGCGCCGAAGTCATCGAGTGCGAAGCGGCAACCGATGTCGGCGAGCGTGGCCACGAATCTCCGGGCCTCGTCCATATTGCCGATGGCGGCCGTCTCGGTGACCTCGAGGATCAGCTGGGCGGGATCGACCGACGCGGCTTTGAGCTGTTCGACGATGAATCCGGGCAGCTCGGGATCGGCGACGGATCTGCCGGAGACATTGACCTCGAGACATAGCTCGCGCCCGGCGCGGCGCGCATCGGCGATCAACTGAATCGCCCGGCTCACGACCCAGCGGTCGATGCCGCGGATCAAATCGTGGCGCTCGGCGGTGTAGAGGAAGCTCGCCGGGAGCAGAAGCTCCCCACCAGTGCCCGGCATGCGCAGCAAAAGCTCGTACTGAGAGATCTCGTCGTCGAGCGCCTTTCGGATCCGCTCCGTCCAGCTGAGCCTGTTCTCCATCTGCGCCTGCTGCTCGGGGCTCGCGAAGATGAGGCGGTCACGCCCCGTCTCCTTGGCGTTGTACATCGCAAGGTCGGCCTCGATCAGCAGATCGTCGGCCGTCACGGCGGCGTCGGCGTGGAAGGGCGCGATCCCGACGCTGACGGTGAGAGGCATCGATCGACCCGCGGTCGGTGACGGATTCTTCCGCACCGCTTGCATTAGGTCGTCGGCGACCGCCTCCGCCTCGTCGGGCCCGACCCGCGGCAGAAGCACCGCAAACTCGTCGCCACCGAGTCGCGCGAAGACGTCGGTGTCCCGCAGACGCGCGCCTAGCAGATGGGCGACGCTCGCGATCAGCTCGTCGCCGGCCTGGTGCCCCAGCGTGTCGTTGACGTCCTTGAAGTTGTCGAGGTCCAGGAACAGGACGGCGCCGCCCTCGCCGTAGCGCCGGGCGTACGACATCTGACGGGAGAGCTCGCGGACGAACCGGCGGCGGTTGAACAGGCCGGTGAGCGCGTCGTGGTCGGCGAGGTGCTCCAAGTGGCCGGCGAACTGCTTGCGCTCCTGGATGTCCTGCGTCTGGCGAATGCAATAGAGCGGCTTGCCGGAGTCGTCGCACACGAGCGAGGCAGTCACCAGGACCCAGACGACTTGACGTTCAGCATGTATGCATCGCGTCTCGATCTCGTATCTATGGATCTCCCCTGCTACGAGCTGTGCCAGGAGCGACGCTTCTTCCTCTACGTCCTCCGGATGGATGAGAGTCCTGAGGTCAAGCGTCTCTAGGTGCGCGCGCGAGTAGCCCGTGAGCTCGCAAAAGGCCTCGTTCACTTGCAGGAGGCGCCCGGTGCTGGCCGGGTCGATGCTCACCAGCGCCATCCCGATTGGAGCATCCTCAAAGGTGCTCTTGAAGCGCGCCTCGGCATCGCTCAGCGCCGACTCGGCGCGCTTCCGATCTGTGATGTCACGCTCGATCGCGGAGATCCCTACGACGCCGCCCTGCACGTCCTTGATCGGAGAGGCGCTCACCGCGACCGAGATCAAGCCGCCATCCTTCCTGAGCCGCTCGGTCTCATAGTGATCGACGCGCCCTCCGGCGAGGACCTGCCGGTCAATCTCCTCCTCGTCGCGCAGGTGATCGGGCGGCACCAGCAAGCTCGCCGGCTGGGTAATCACCTCGTCCAGCGAGTAGCCGTAGAGCCGCTCTGCTCCCGCGTTCCAGCTGGTTATGAGCCCCTCGGGTGTCTTGCCGAGTATCCCGAGGGCCGAGCACTGGATTATCGAGGCAAGCCACGCCTCCAAGGGGATGACGTCGGTTTGCTGCGCGCGACGGTCAGCCACGTTCAACGCCTCTGTATGGCAACGCGCGGCGATGAGGACGTGCATCGCGGAGGGCAACATGCCGCGCCAAGACCGCGGCGGGGCTGTTGGGGTACACCATGAAAAGCCGTGCCTCCTTCGCGTCCGTCCAGCGGCGGGTCCCACCGCTGTCGTCAGGGATCGAAGGACCGTCAATCCCATACTTCGGATTGTCTGTACCCGGAGCCCGCCACCGAGGTCACATAGGCTCGGGAAATGCCAGCAAATGCGTAACTTTTGGCACGCATAGGACCGTGTAGTTGAACAGAGTTCGTCACGGAGACCGCTCAAGCGGAACTCCCCCTATGGTGCGCTCTAGACGGTTGCGAGTTCGTCGACGAGCCGACGCTGACTAGCCGGCTACTTGCCCACCGCCTCAGTGGGTCCCTACCTCAGTGGATTCGCGTCCGCTGGGCTTTTCGCCCAGGGAACTGACGCCCAAGAGGAGGTCTTATGCAACTCAAGTACTTCAGCGTTGTCATCGTCGTCTGCTCTGCTCTGCTCCTTGCCGCTCCGTCGTCATTTGCGCAGACAGCGGCACAGGGGGGCTACAGCCAGCCGGCCGGCAGCATCCAGCAGCATCTCGGTGGTACAGAGCAGCATCCAGCTGCGCAAGGCCACCCTTCCGGTGCGACGCAGGTCGCCGCCCACAGCAGCGAAGGACTGCCGTTCACGGGTCTCGATCTGGGCCTCGTGGTGGCCGCCGGTGTTGTGCTGCTCGCAATGGGGTTCACCATCCGGCGCCTCAGCCGCTCGGAACTCGCCTGAGTAGGTCGTCGCCCGAGGTCCGGATGCCCGCTCGTTGGGCTGCGAACAGAAGGACGGGATAGAACGCGGCGCAGACGCGGCGCAGACGCGGTGGCGGTCTTCGATCTGAGCACCACCCTGAGCGCTCCCATCGACCTCAAGCTCGTTAGCGCTTTCCGCGGAAGCGGAAGAGAAACGTTCCGATGCTTCCCGAAGCGACACGCTGGGGCCGCATGGGCGTGGTGATCCGACCTCTGTACGTACCGGCTCGCGGGTCTGTCCCGAGCGGCTCCGGTCGTTACTACTAGTCGGCTCGCCTTGAGGTGCGCAGCTCAGCCAGAGCTTCCTCAAACGTCCTGATCTTCGCTTCGTCTTGCGGTTGGCCGAGGCGAAGATCCGCGAGGATCGCTTCGCCGAGCTCAATCTGCTCGTCTTTCGTGACGCAGCCGCGGCATATCGGCCCGGCTCGCGAGACCAGCGTGACCGGACCATCGATCACCTGACCGGCGTCCCATACGGCCAGGTTGCTACGGCACCGGACGCAGGTCGATACATCCTCAAGCGCGAGCCGCCGGAACTCGATCGCGGCGGCGGGTCTCGCCTGCGAGCCGAATGGTCCCCCTTGCTCGTCGGCTACCGCCTCGCGTGGGTGGTTCACGATTGTCAGGTGCTTTCTTACCCGCGAGAGGGAGAACAGGCGACCCGCTCGAGACGGGGGGCGTACGACCACGACGTCGAAGCCTTCGCTTCGGCCGCGACGGTCGGCGCGCAGGATCGTTGTCAGCGCGGCGGAGTCCAAGAAGGTCACGCCGCTCAGGTCGAAGACGACCCGCCGGGGAGGCTCACTCCGGAGATCGGCGAGGGCCGACTGCACGTGCCCGACGCTGGCGCGCTCGAAGTCACCTCCGATGCGGAGGTAGAACAGTCCGTCTTGCCGATGAGCCCTGAGGCTGAAAGGGTGCGCTTTGCACGGCCACCTGCTCTCTGGCTCCCTCTCGCGCAAGGCACGTCGGGGGCTGAGCGGGAAGCTAGAGAGAACCCTCGGTGCGTTGTCCTAGCTGCACCATAGCCCCTTTCGGAGGCGGAAGTAAAGCGAGGGGATTCGCGGCTTGCAGGATCGTCGCGACGACGACCCTGGATGCCCGCGTGAAGAGTGCCAGAACCCCGTTCCATCAGATCCGCTTCACGGTAGTCCCGTGGACGGATTGACACGTATGGCACAACCCTCCCAGCGCTGCCGCAGGGTGTCAAGCGCTCAGAGGCGCGTCGCGTGGGAACGTGAAGCCCGCCGCTGGCCAAGGCTCCCGAGCGCGGTGCCGGGATTCGATCGAAGCAGCACTCTGCGAGCGGTCCGCAGAGCCTTCAGCTCGCTGCCGCTTTGCACGAAAGGGGAAGCAGCATGGCCCGACGTCACTCGGGTCGTTGGTACCACGAACCTGCACTAAAACCCGTCGAGCCCGCTTCTGAAGCGGGCTCGGCAATCGGGGCGCCCGGATTTGAACCGGGGACCTCACCGACCCGAACGGTGCGCGCTACCAGGCTGCGCCACGCCCCGACGGGCCTCAGTCTAGTCCCTGGTTTCGGGCCCTAGGACGTCGCCAGGCCCACCGGGCAGGACACCCCGGTGCCGCCCAGGCCGCAGTACCCGTTCGGGTTCTTCGCCAGGTACTGCTGGTGGTAGTCCTCGGCGTAGTAGAAGGACCCGGCGTCGGCGATCTCGGTCGAGATCTCGCCGTGGCCGGCCTCGCGGAGCCGCTCGCCGAACATCGCCCGCGATGCCTCGGCCAGCTCGCGCTGCCGGTCGTCGGCCACCCAGATCCCGGACCGGTACTGGGTCCCGATGTCGTTGCCCTGGCGCATCGCCTGAGTCGGGTCGTGCCCCTCCCAGAAGATCTTCAGGATCTGCTCGTAGCTCGCCTGGGCGGGGTCGAACACCGCGAGCACCACCTCGGCGTGGCCGGTGCTTCCGGAGCAGACCTCCTCGTAGGTGGGGTTCGGCGTGTAGCCGCCCGCGTAGCCGACGGCGGTGGTCCACACCCCGGGCGCCTGCCAGAACAGCCGCTCGGCTCCCCAGAAGCAGCCCATGCCGAAGACGGCGCGCTCGAAGCCCTCCGGGAACGGCGGCAGCAGCGGGTTGCCCAGCACCACGTGCCGGTCGGCGACCGGCATCTGCTGATCCCGCCCCGGCAGCGCGCGCTCCGGTTCGATCATCTTCATCTTCTCGCGGAAGAACAGCATCGCTCTGATCTTACGTCCCGAGGGCCGGCCGTTTGTTACGGGTTATGACTTGCCGTCCCCGCCGATCTCGAGCACCGACAGGAACGCCTCCTGCGGCACCTCGATCCGGCCCACCTGCTTCATCCGCTTCTTGCCGGCCTTCTGCCTCTCGAGCAGCTTGCGCTTGCGCGTCACGTCCCCGCCGTAGCATTTGGCGATCACGTCCTTGCGCACCGGCTTGACCGACTCGCGGGCGATGATCTTGGACCCGATCGCCGCCTGGATGGCCACCTCGAACTGCTGGCGTGGGATCTGCTTGGAGAGGCGCTCGGTCATCGCGCGGCCCGCCGGGTAGGCCTTGTCGCGGTGCACCACCATCGACAGCGCGTCCACGGCGTCGCCCCCAAGCAGGATGTCGAGCCGCACCAGGTCGGCGGGCCGCATGCCGATCAGCTCGTAATCCAACGACGCGTAGCCGCGGGTGCGCGACTTGAGCTGGTCGAAGAAGTCGAGAACGATCTCGGCCAGCGGGAGGTCGTAGCGCAGCTGCACGCGCGCCTCCGACAGGAAGCCCATGTCCACGTGCTGGCCGCGCCGCTCCTGGCACAGCTCCATCACGGCGCCCACGTGCTCCTTCGGGCACAGGATGGTGGCCCGGATGTAGGGCTCGCGGATCTCGGCGATCCGGGCGCGGTCGGGCATGTCGCTCGGCGAGTGGACCGTCACGACCGGGCCGTCGGTGAGCGACACCTCGTACTCCACGTTCGGGGTGGTCGCGAGCAGCTCGAGGTCGTACTCGCGCTCGAGCCGCTCGCGCACGATGTCCATGTGGAGCAGCCCGAGGAACCCGCAGCGGAAACCGAACCCGAGCGCCTGGCTGGTCTCGGGCTCCCAGGTGAGCGCGGCGTCGTTCAGCGCGAGCTTCTCGAGCGCGTCGCGGAGGTCGGCGAACTCGTCGGTGTCCACGGGGAACAGCCCGCAGAACACCATCGGCTTGACCTCCTGGTAGCCCGGCAGCGGCTCCGTGGCCGGCCGCGCTCGCGTGGTGAGGGTGTCGCCCACGCGCAGCTGCGACACGTCCTTCACGCCCGTGATCACGTACCCCACCTCGCCCGCGCGGAGCCCGTCGATCGACGTCATCTCCGGGCCGAAGAACCCGATGTCGTCGATGTCCGCCTGCGTCCCGGTCTGCATGGCCTGGATCGCGACGCCCTTGGAGAACTCGCCGTCCACGACCCGCACGTAGGCGATCACGCCGCGGTACTGGTCGAACTCCGAGTCGAAGACCAGGGCCCGCGGCGGGGCGTCCGCGTCCCCCTCCGGCGGCGGGATCCGGGCGACGACCGACTCGAGCACGTCCTCCACCCCGCTCCCGGTCTTGGCAGAGACGCGGAGCACGCTGTCCGCGGGCTCGCCGAGGAGCTCCGATATCTCGCTCGCCACCCGCTCGGTCTCGGCGCCGGGCAGGTCGATCTTGTTCACCGCCGGGATGAGCTCGAGGCCGGCGTCGACCGCCAGATAGGTGTTCGCCACGGTCTGCGCCTCCACACCCTGGGACGCGTCGACCAGGAGCAGCGCCCCGTCGCACGCCGCCAGCGACCGCGACACCTCATAGGTGAAGTCCACGTGACCCGGGGTGTCGATCAGGTGCAGGCGGTAGGTCTCGCCGTCACGGGCCCGGTACTCCACGCGCACGGCCTGCGCCTTGATCGTGATCCCGCGCTCGCGCTCGAGCTCCATCGAGTCGAGCAGCTGAGGGCGGTGCTTGCGAGGATCCACCGCGCCGGTCGTCTCGAGGATGCGGTCGGCCAGCGTCGACTTCCCGTGGTCGATATGGGCAATGATCGAGAAGTTGCGGATGTTGCTCGCGGGTCCGCTCACGAGCGAAGATCCTAGGAGGACACCCAGCTCAACCCGAGACACGAGGAGGGAAAGTGGAAGCTCAGTACCCCCCATCGAGCGCGACCCCGCCCGAGTATCCGGTCCGCTACTCCGTCGACTATCCGGATCGGGACCTGAACCGACTGACCTCGGCCTTTCGCATCTTCACGGTCATACCGATCGCGATCGTGGCCGGGACCGTGGGCGCAGGAAGCCTCTCGGTCACCGCGGGGCACCACGGGACCTATGGGGCGGCGGGCGCGGGCGGCCTGCTCGCCCTTGGGCCGCTCCTGATGATCCTGTTCCGCAAGAAGTACCCGCGCTGGTGGTTCGATTGGAACCTCGAGCTGCTGCGGTTCGAGGCGCGGGTCGGCGTGTACTTCGCGCTTATGACCGACACCTATCCGTCGACCGACGAGCACCAGTCCGTCCACCTGGACATCGACTACCCGGACGTGGAACGCGACCTGGGCCGCGGCATGCCGCTCGTGAAGTGGCTCCTGGCGATCCCTCACTACCTCGTGCTGATCGCCCTCTACATCGGCGCGGTCTTCGCCGTGATCGGCGCCTGGTTCGCGATCCTGTTCACAGGCCGGTTCCCGCGCGGGCTGTTCGATTACCTCGTGGGCGTGGGCCGCTGGCACAACCGCGTCGTGGGCTACGCCTTCGTGCTCGCAACCGACCAGTACCCGCCGTTCCGCTTGAGCCCCTAGGAGGAACGCAGGCGGCCCGCGACGAGCGCCCGGATCTGGCGCGCCTCTGGCACGCGCAGGATCCACACGCCCGCGGCGTAGGCGGCCGTGCCCGCGGCTATCGCCAGACCCACCGACACGCACTGCGCCCACAGCGCGCGCCCGAGCTCGTGGTCGAGCCCCCACCAGACGGCGTAGGCGGCCGCGCATAAGGCGGCCGTCGCGACCAGCATGCGCAGGATGGCGTCAAGCGTGCGCGCTGCGTCGATCCCTCCGAGCCGCACACGGAGCACGGCGGCCTGGGCCAGCGCCATGCCCACCGTGCCGGCCACGGTCCCAAGCACCACCCCGGTGACCCCGAACGGGCTGTAGAGCGCGAGCGCAACGACCGCGTTCACCACCAGGTTGCCGCCGGCCAGTGCGGTGGTCAGCCACGGCCGCTGCAGGCTGAAGAATGTGCGCGACAGGAGCAGGCTCACGCCCTGCGCGGGGAGCGAGAACGCCCAGACCACCATCGCCTCGGACACCAGGCTCGTGGCGTGCGCATTGAACTGGCCGCGCTGGTAGATGAGCCGCGTGATCGGGTGCGCGAGCACGGCCATGAACGCGGCCGACGGGATCAGCGTGAGGCAGATCTGCCGCATGCCGTTGGCCATCGTGTTGCGCAGGTTCACGTACTCGCGCCGGGCCGCGAAGCGCGCGAGCGTCGGGAACAGGATCGTCGCGATGGCTACCGAGAAGATCCCCTGCGGCAACATGTAGATCCGGAACGCCTTGTCGATCGCGGCCGGGGCCTGGCTGCTGACCAGCGTTCCGAAGAACGAGTTGATCAGCAGGCTGAAGTTGATCAGCCCGAGCGCGATCGTCACCGGCAGCATCAGCTTGAGGACCTTCCGCACGTATGGGTTGCGCCAGTTGAACTCGAGCGTGAAACGGCCGCCGAGCCCGCGCAGCCAGGGCATCGGGAACAGCAGCTGCACGACCGTCCCGCCGAGCACGCCCCAGGCGTAGGCGTAGATGTGCTTGCTCGGGTCGTAGAGGCCGGGCAGGACCGCGAGCGCGGCGATGATCACGCCGTTCCACAGGACCGGCGCGAAGGCGGGCGCCCCGAACCGCTCGAACGAGTTGAGCATGCCGACGAACACGCCCTGCACGGCCATGATCAGGACGATCGGGAACATGATCCGCGACAGCGAAACGGTCAGGTCGCGGAGCACCGGGCCGAAGCCGGGCGCCGCAAGCTTCATGAGGAGCGGCGCGGCCAGCCAGTAGACGATCGTCAGGCTCCCCAGGATCAGGAAGATCAGCGACACGAGTCCCGATGCCACCTTGAACGCCTCGCGCTTGCGGTTCTTCTCGAGCAGCTCGGTGAAGACCGGGACGAAGGCGCCCTGGAGCGCGGCGTCGGCGAAGAGGGCACGGATCAGGTTCGGGACCTGGAAGGCGATCGTGAACGCCGACATCGGCCCCTTGACGCCGAAGAGGCTGGCCGCGTAGATCTCGCGCGCGAGTCCCGCGACGCGCGAGATGCCGGTCGCGAACGAGAAGAACGCCGTGCTGAGTGCGAGGCGGCGGCCGCGGTTCGCGGGTGTCTCGCCGGCGGCTGCGGCCCGCTCCGCTACGACCGCCGCGGTGGGCTGATCGACCGCCACGGGACGGCTATAGTAGGCGCCCGCCGCGAGCGGCCCGGCCGCGTCGCGGCACGTTCGCGTCTATGGCAAACATCGCCTCACAAGAAAAGCGGATCCAGCGGTCGCTACGCGAGCGACTCGAGAATCGCCGCTACACCTCGACCATCAAGACCTACTTCCGCCGGCTCGAGTCCGCCGTTGCCGACGGCGATGCCGACCGGGCCGACGCCGAGCAGCGCGCACTGATCTCGCAGGTCGACCGAGCCGTCAAGCGCGGCGCGCTTCACCGCAACAACGGCGCGCGCAAGAAGGCGCGCGCGGCTCGCATCCGCGCGGGTTCCTAGTCCGTCCTAGGCCGCCGCGCGCGCGAGCGCGCGCGTGAAGCCGGTGTTCTCGTCCACGCCCTCGCCGCCGCGAACCTCGACCTCGAGGTCGGCGAAGATGCACAGCGCGCGGGCCAGCGCCGTCCGGTCTGCCTTCTTCGCCTGAGCGACGGCGCGCTTGGCGATCCACGGCGCGGTGCCGAGGGCGGCCGCGACCTCCCTGTCTGACAGGCCCGCGTCGAGGAGCTCGGCTGCCCGATGGACCTCGCGGAGGCGGCGGATGACCGGCCAGACGAGCTTCGACGGCCCCTCGCCCGCCGCGGTGAGTTGCTCCGCGAGCCGCAGCGCGGTCTCGCGGTCGCCGGCCACGACCGCGTCGGCGACGTCGTAGCCCTGGCCGCGGTCGGCCCCTGACGCGAGCCGCGCCACAGCGTCGGCGTCGAGCGTGGTCTCCGGGTGGATCGTGAGCGCGAGCTTCTCGATCTCGCGGGCGATGCGCTGCTGGCTCGGACCGGCCCGCTCCACGAGCTGCTTGGCGGCCTCCTTGTCGAGATTGATCCCCTCGTCCCGGGCGCGCTCGGCG
>VAWV01000237.1 GCA_005883295.1 Actinomycetota bacterium | reverse complement strand
TGCGTGCGGATCTCGAAGTGCTCGCGCGAGTCCTTGTCCTTGAAGGGGCTGCGGATCACGCAGTAGACGTTCTTCTCGGTGGGCAGCGGAACGGGGCCTGAGACCGACGCGCCGGTGCGCGTGGCTGTCTCCACGATCTCGCGCGCCGCCGTCTCGATCGCCGAGTGGTCGTAGGCCTTGAGCCGGATCCGGATCTTGTTCTGTGTAAGCGCTGCCATGGTGAACGGAGTCCGGACTGCTCGCCTGCGGACGTGCTGAGGGCGGGCCCTGTGCGGCCCGCCCTCGGAAGCCCTACGCAGACTTCGCCGGCGTCGCTACTCGACGATCTCGGTTACCACCCCCGAGCCGACGGTGCGCCCACCCTCGCGGATGGCGAAGCGCAGACCCTGGTCCATGGCGATCGGCTGGATCAGCTCGATCGTCATCTGGACGTTGTCGCCCGGCATGACCATCTCCGTGCCCTCGGGGAGGTTCGCGACCCCCGTCACGTCGGTCGTCCGGAAGTAGAACTGCGGCCGGTACCCGTTGAAGAACGGGGTGTGGCGCCCGCCCTCTTCCTTCTTCAGGCAGTAAACCTCGGCCTTGAACTTCGTGTGGGGCGTGATCGAGCGCGGCTTGCAGAGCACCTGCCCGCGTTCGATCTCCTCGCGCTTGGTGCCCCGGAGCAGGCAGCCGACGTTGTCGCCGGCACGCCCCTCGTCGAGGATCTTGCGGAACATCTCGACGCCCGTGACCACGGTCTTCGAGGTCTCTGGGTGGATGCCGACGATCTCGACCTCCTCGCCGGTCTTGATGACGCCCTGCTCGATCCGGCCGGTGGCCACGGTGCCACGCCCGGTGATCGAGAACACGTCCTCGACGGGCATCAGGAACGGCTTGTCGAGCGGGCGCTCGGGCTCCGGGATGTAGGTGTCGAGCTGCTCGGCGAGCTCGAGGATCCTCTGCTTCTGCTCCTCGTCGCCCTCGAGCGCCTTGAGCGCGGAGCCCTTGATGAAGGGGATGTCGTCTCCGGGGAACTCGTACTCGGTGAGCAGGTCGCGGCACTCCACCTCGACCAGCTCGAGGAGCTCCTCGTCGTCGACCATGTCGACCTTGTTGAGGAAGACCACGATGTAGGGGACGCCGACCTGGCGGGCGAGCAGGATGTGCTCACGCGTCTGCGGCATCGGCCCGTCGGCCGCCGAGACCACGAGAATGGCGCCGTCCATCTGGGCGGCGCCGGTGATCATGTTCTTGATGTAGTCGGCGTGGCCGGGGCAGTCGACGTGGGCGTAGTGGCGGTTCTGGGTCTCGTACTCCACGTGCGAGGTGGCGATCGTGATCCCGCGCTCCTTCTCCTCGGGCGCGTTGTCGATGTCCTCGAAGCTCCGAGCCTGGCCGCCGTAGGTGTCGGCGAGGACCTTGGTGATCGCAGCCGTCAGCGTCGTCTTGCCGTGGTCGATGTGGCCGATCGTCCCTACGTTGACGTGCGGCTTGTCGCGCTCGAACTTCTCCTTCGCCACTGGTCCTTGTCTCCTTTCGAAAGCCTCTGAAGGCCGGATGCCCTGCGGGCAACCGATGAAATGTAGCCGCTAAGCGCCGGCCGCGACGGGTTCGCCGCCGCGTTCGCCGATGATGGTCTCGGCCAGGTTGCCCGGGACCTCCTCGTAGCGGTCGAACTGCATCGTGTAGGTCGCTCGACCCTGCGTGGTAGAGCGCAGATCGGTCGCGTATCCGAACATCTCCGACAGCGGCACGCTCGCCTTGACGGCGAGGGCGTTGCCGCGCGGCTCCTGGCCCTCAACGCGCCCGCGCCGCCGCGACAGGTCGCCGATCACGTCGCCGAGGAACTCCTGCGGAGTGACCACCTCGACGGCCATGATCGGCTCGAGGAGGACGGGCTTGGCCCGCTGGGCCGCCTCCTTGAGCGCCATCGAGCCGGCGATCTTGAAGGCGAGCTCCGAGGAATCGGTGTCGTGGGACTTGCCGTCCACGAGGATGGCGCGGACGTCGACCATCGGGTAGCCGGCCTTGACGCCGGTCTCGAGCGCCTCCTCGATGCCCTGCTCCACGGCGGGGATGAACTCGGACGGCACCGAGCCGCCCTTGATCCTGTTCACGAAGTCGAAGCCCTCACCCGGAGCGGGCTCGAGGTCGATGTAGACGATGCCGTACTGGCCCGAGCCGCCGGTCTGACGGACGAACTTGCCCTCCACCTTGCGAGCCTCGCCCCTGACGGTCTCGCGGTAGGCCACTTGGGGGCGGCCCACGGCGGCCTCCACGTTGAACTCGCGCTTCATGCGGTCCACGATCACCTCGAGGTGCAGCTCGCCCATGCCGGAGATCACGGTCTGGCCGGTCTCCTCGTCGGTGCGGACCTGGAAGGTGGGGTCCTCCTCTGCCAGGCGCGACAGCGCGACGCTCATCTTCTCCTGGTCCACCTTGGTCTTGGGCTCGATCGAGACGTGCACGACCGGCTCGGGGAACTGGATGGTCTCGAGCACGATCGGGGCGTCGGGCGCGCAGAGCGTGTCGCCCGTCGAGGTCTGCTTGAGACCCACGGCGGCCGCGATGTCGCCGGCGTAGATCTCCTGCTGCTCCTCGCGGTCGTTCGCGTGCATCATCAGGATCCGGCCCACGCGCTCGGTGCGGCCCGTCGTGGGGTTGAGCACCCGGCCGCCAGCCCCGAGCGTGCCCGAGTAGACGCGGAAGTAGGTGAGCTTGCCGACGAACGGGTCGGACATGACCTTGAATGCGAGCGCGGCGAACGGGGCGCTGTCGTCCGGCGGCCGCTCGGCCGGCGCCTCCTCCTTGCCCTTTGTGGCGGGCTCGATGCCGAGCACCGGCGGCACGTCGAGCGGGCTCGGGAGGTCCAGGGTGGCCTTGCGGATGTCTGCCTTGAGCCGCTCGACGTCGATCGGCTTCTCCTCGAGGTAGTCCTCCATGAGCTCGTCGTCGTACTCGGCGACGGCCTCGATCAGATGGGTCCGGGCCTCGTGCGCGGCGTCGACCAGCTCCGCGGGGATGTCGATCTCGTCGACCTCCTTGCCGAGATCGTCCTTGTAGACGATCGCCTTCTCGCGCACCAGGTCGATGACGCCCCGGAAGCCGGCCTCGCTGCCGATTGGAAGCTGGATCGGGACGGGATGGGCGCCGAGGCGGTCGACCATCGTCCGGACGCCCTTCTCGAAGTCGGCGCCGACGCGGTCCATCTTGTTGATGTAGGCGATCCGCGGGACGCGGTACTTGTCGGCCTGTCGCCAGACCGTCTCGGACTGCGGCTCCACGCCGGCCACCGAGTCGAACAGGGCGATGGCGCCGTCGAGGACGCGCAGCGAGCGCTCCACCTCGACGGTGAAGTCCACGTGGCCGGGCGTGTCGATGATGTTGATCCGGAAGTCGTTCCAGTAAGCCGTGGTCGCGGCGGAGGTGATCGTGATGCCGCGCTCCTGCTCCTGCTCCATCCAGTCCATGACCGCCGCGCCCTCGTGAACCTCCCCCATCTTGTGGGTCCGCCCGGTGTAATAGAGGATGCGCTCGGTGGTGGTGGTCTTGCCGGCGTCGATGTGCGCCATGATCCCGATGTTGCGCGTCTTCTCTAGTGGGACTCGTCTAGGCATGTCAATCTCTTCTCAGGTACTGGTTTCGGGCAGAAAAAAGGGCCTCCCCGGGCCCCCTCACGACTGTGCTCTCGCCCGAGCTAAAGGTCTCGCTATCGCCTGGTCGTATCCAAGGTCGTATGAGCTCCGAACAGCCTCGGCGGGAACCGGTGGCTGACCCGCGCACGGGCCTCGGAAAGGCCCGCGAAACGGCTCGCAATGCTAGCAGCGACATTCGGCGCCGCCTAGGCGTTTTCCTCTCTAGCGACGCGTTTCGGCTGGTTCGCGCGGGGGGGCTTGGGTGGGTTTTGGCGGGGATCGGTTTCGCCGCTGGGCTGCTGCTTGTGATCACTGACTTCCTGCACATCTCCTATGTCACGACCATCACGGCGAGCTGCTCGGACTTCGCCGATCCAAAGCTCCGAGACAGCTGCCTTACCATCGGTCACGAGAGCCACCACTGGGGCTTCGTGGTGCTCGGACTGTTCGTGATGGTGATGACGTTCGGGGCCGTGGTGGGCGGCAGCAGGCCGGCTGCGGTGGCGCTGCTCGTGGCCGGCGTGGTGGGGCTCGGGATCACGCTCCTCCACGACCTCCCCAACACGGCCAAGAAGGGCGAGATCGGCGTCGCCTTCGCGCGCGCGAAGGCCCACAAGGGCGCGGGTTTCTGGGTGGAGCTGGTGGCGAGCGCGCTGGCGATCGGCGCGGGCGCCTTCATCGTCGTGCGCAGACCCGAGCCCCTGGGGCCGAAGCTGCGGCTGGCGCGCGGCGGCGGCGAGGCCGCACCGGAGGCCGGCGAGCCCGCTTCGGCCTAGAGATCACAGGTGAGAGTCCATTCTTGGCAGCTATAGCTGCGAACTTTGGACTCTCGCCGCGGGCCTTGGCTTGGCCGGCTACCAGCGGTAGTGCGCGAAGGCCTTATTGGCCTGGGCCATCCGGTAGATGTCCTCCTTGCGCTTGAAGGCGGCACCCTGATCGGACTGCGCGTCTGAGAGCTCGCCCGCCAGGCGCTCCGCCATGGTCTTCTCGCGGCGCTCCCGGGCGAACTGCACGAGCCAGCGCACGGCGAGCGTCCGGGCGCGGCGCGCGGGGACCTCCACCGGGACCTGGTAGGTGGCGCCGCCCACCCGGCGTGAGCGCACCTCGAGCACGGG
>VAWV01000236.1 GCA_005883295.1 Actinomycetota bacterium | reverse complement strand
GACAGCTGCGAGACGGTGGCCCACGTGCTGGAGGGCATCGCCCTCCAGGCCGGCGGCTGACGCCTACGCGGCACGCGCCGCTCGCGGGAGCTTCAGCCCGTCGCGGAGCAGCGCACGCGGACCGTCGTCCACCATGCGGTGTGCGACGTCGTGACGGACGCCCTGGGCGATCGCCGAGCGGAGACCCGCCGACAGCGACGGGACGCGCCTGCGGCCGTGAGCGTCCGAGCTGATCACGCAGGGGGATCGCTCGATCAGGGCGAATCCGGCCCGCCGGGCGTCGATCCCGTGCCGGCCGTCGAGCGAGCCGGCGTTGATCTGCGCGACCGAGCCCTCGGCGATCTCCGCGGCGAAGGCGGCGCAGCCGTCGTCGAGGACTCCGACGGCGCGTTCGGGGTGGGCGAGCACGCAGGAGAAGCCATGCTCACGAAGCTCGCGCGCCGCCGCGGTGAACTCCCAGTCGATGCCCGTGAAGGGCGTCTCCAGGAGCAGCCAGCGCGCACCCGGCGGGCCTTGCGCGAGCAGCTCGAGCTCGGCGCCGTCGAGCAGCCCGACCATGTCGTGACCCAGCTCGGCCCCGAGCAGCACCTGCAGTTCGATTCCCTCCTCCGTGAGCGCCTCGCGCACCTCCCGCACGCGATCGGGCAGATCGGCCACGTCGGCCACGAAGTCGCCGCGGACGTGCGGCGTGGCCACCACGGTCACCGTGCCATCCAGACAGGCGAGGCACGCGAGGTGGATGCTCTCGTCGAGGTCCCTCGGGCCATCGTCGACCCCCGGGAGGATGTGGAAGTGGATCTCCGCGCGGCCCGGCCGGGTGCCTCGCCGCGGGAAGGGCGCCGGCCGCAAGGCCGGCAGCGTGTGGGCGTCCATCGGTGTACGCCGTCCTTTCGATCGTGATCTCGATCGAAGGTTCGGCGAAGTGCCCGCAAATCGGGTGAAGACGCTGTTACCGCCGCGTCAAGCTGCGTTCACACGAGCCGCGCTACTTGCCGGGCAGCGCGAACTTCGACGGGCTGGTCGGCACGACGGGGTTCGACAGCTGCCGCAGGCGCGCGATCAGGTCGGCCCACTGCCCCGGCCGCAGGACTGCCTGGGCCTCCTTGCCGAGCTTGGCGTTCTTCCCGAACAGCGGCCGGAAGCTGATGTGGACGCGGTTCGCGTGATCGGGCAGGGCAAGCGTGTTGCCGCCGAGCGAGAGCAGCGAGACGATCTGGTCGGGGCGCACCGTTCCCTGAAGTACCGTCAGCCGCCGCACCATCTGCTCCACGATCCCGCCCTTGTCCTGGTGACCCTTCACTGGCGCGCCGTTGACCTGCGAGATGTCGACGGCGTTCGCCGTTAGCGCCGAGACCGCGGGCTTGAAGCCGGACTCGGCGAGGAACTCGAGCGTGGCGAGCACGCGCCGGTCGATCTGGTGGGTCTTGATGCGCCCCGCGGCGCCCTGGTTGAGCGTGATGCGGGGGTCGTGCAGGACCCGCTTCTCGAGCTCCGCCTTCGACAGGAGCAGGATCTGGCCGATCGAGATGCCGGACCCGTTCAGAGCGTTGCCGTTGGCCGAGTAGACCGCGGTGGACTCGAGCAGCTTCCACCCGTCGAGGATCGGCTTCGGATCGATCTGTGGCGCGCCCTTGCCGCCCGGCCGGATCTGGAAGTTCACGTGCGGGCCCTTGGCGGGCTCGGGCTTGCCGACCCGCCCGAGAAGCGTCCCGGCCACCACGCGGGCACCCGCCTTCAGCGGCCGCAGGGTTGCGTTCCGCGCGTTCAGGCCGAGGACGTGGGCGAAGGCCGCGTCGTAGCCCGAGAGCCCGGCGAACCCGATCTGGTCGCGGCCGCCCGCGGCGAGGGCCTTGAGCCGCCAGGGATGCGCGAAGACCCGGGGCCGGCGCATGGGCGCGGGGGCGGCCAGGTCTCTGAGATCCACCAACCGCCTGGCGTTCGCGCTCGCCGCCGACTGCACGAGCGCGCCGGTGCCGGCGGCCGTCAGAGTCGGCGCGGCGGACGAGCCCTGGGCGGCCGGCTGCCGGCCGCCGCTCGCGGGCGTGGCGGGCGCCGAGCCCGCCCCCGCGTGCGCGGACACCACCGGGAAGCGCAGCAGGTTCACCTTCGGTACGGGATACATGTGCACGACCGACCCGAGCCCCGTGTAGGAGAAGCGATTCCCGTAGGCGTCCTGCAGCGTGAGGTAGCGGCCGCTCGCCTTGTTTCTGCCGAGCCTCTTGACCACGCCATCGGTCACGGCCACGACCGGCGCGTGGTTGGCGG
>VAWV01000119.1 GCA_005883295.1 Actinomycetota bacterium | reverse complement strand
CATCGCGCGGGGCAGCACGTGGACATCCGCTTGACCGCCGAGGACGGCTACCAGGCCGAGCGCAGCTACTCGATCGCATCGGCGCCCGACGGCGAACGACTCGAGCTCACCGTCGAGCGCCTCGACGACGGCGAGGTCTCGCCGTACCTGACCGACGAGCTGCGAGCGGGCGATCAGATCGAGCTGCGCGGCCCGGTCGGCGGCTACTTCGTGTGGGAGCCGTCGCAGGGCGGCCCGGTGCTACTCGCCGGCGGCGGGTCGGGCGTGGTACCGCTGATGGCGATGGTCCGACTTCGGGCGGCGATCAGTGGTGACGTGGAGATGCGGCTGCTCCTCTCCTCGCGGGGGTGGGATGACGTGATCTTCCGGGAGGAGCTCGAGCGGCTGAACGGCGACAGCCTGACGGTGGTGCACGCGTTGACGCGCTCCCAGCCGCCCGGCTGGACTGGCTTCGCGCGCCGCGTCGACGCCGAGATGCTCGCGGAGGTCGGCCCGAGCCCCGCGGAGCGGCCACACGTCTACGTCTGCGGCCCCACGCCGTTCGTCGAGGTCGTGGCCGAGGCGCTCGTGCAGCTCGGGCACGAGCCGCGACAGGTGAAGACCGAGCGCTTCGGACCGACAGGAGGCTGAGATGGACTCACTGATGCTGGACGGAAACGCGGTTGCCGGCCTGCTGCAGGAGGTCTTCGCGGTCGAGATGACCGCGGCCATCGGCACCTGCGCCGGCTGTGGCGCGAGCGAGCCGGTCGGCGCGGTCCACGTCTACCGCGGCGCGGGAATCGTCCTGCGCTGCCCGCACTGCGACAACCTCCTCGCGAAGGTCGTCAAGGACGGCACGCGCGTCTGGCTCTCGTTCCCGGGACTCCAAACGCTCGCGGTGGCCGCGTAGCGGCGCCGGTTGGCTCAGGCCGTTTCGGGAGGTAGCCGCGCCTCCCTGAGGTCCACACGGTCGCCCCGCACCGGCACGCCCTCCTGACGCAGTAGCTCGAGCTGCTCCTCGCCGACGGCGGTGCTGCCGTCGGCGCGAACGACTCGGTGCCACGGAATGGCGGAGTGACCTTCTCCCGCCCAGTGCGTGGCGAGCACGCGGCCGACGAGACGGGGCGCGGCGGGATCGATATCGCCGTAGGTCCGGACGAATCCCTCCGGGATCGCGCGTATCCGGGCGAGGATGCGATCCCTCCGGGCTTCCGCCGACATTTCCGCGCCGACCTTACGCCCAACCGCGAGTACGCTGCGCGCGTGCCGTACCAGGCGGCATCTGACCGCTACGACTCGATGCACTACCGGCGTTGCGGGAACAGCGGCATCCAGCTGCCGGCCGTCTCGCTCGGCCTCTGGAACAACTTCGGCGACGACAGGCGGCTCGACACCCAGCGCGCGATTCTGCGCCGGGCGTTCGACCGCGGCATCTGCCACTTCGACCTCGCGAACAACTACGGACCGCCCGCGGGCAGCGCCGAGCTCAACTTCGGCCGGATCCTGCGGGAGGACTTCCTTCCCTACCGCGACGAGCTGATCATCTCCACCAAGGCCGGCTACGACATGTGGCCGGGCCCGTATGGCGAGTGGGGCTCGCGCAAGTACCTCCTCGCGAGCCTCGACCAGAGCCTCAGGCGCATGGGGCTCGACTACGTGGACATCTTCTACTCGCACCGCTTCGATCCCGACACGCCGCTCGAGGAGACGCTCGGCGCCGTAGACACCGCGATCAGGCAGGGCAAGGCCCTCTACGCCGGCGTCTCGTCGTACTCGGCCGTGCGCACCAGGGACGCGCTCCGCATCCTGCGCGAGCTCGGCACGCCTCTGCTCATCCACCAGCCGTCGTACTCGCTCGTGAACCGCTGGATCGAGGACGACCTGCTCGCCGTGCTCGGGGAGGCGGGCGTGGGCTGCATCGTCTTCTCGCCCCTCGCCCAAGGGCTGCTCACGGACCGCTATCTGGACGGCATCCCGGAGGGCTCGCGCGCCTCCAAGGGCACGTTCTTCAACCCGGACTGGCTCAACGAGGACCACCTGGCGCACGTGCGGGCGCTCAACGAGATCGCGCAGAGCCGCGGCCAGTCGCTCGCGCAGATGGCCGTCGCCTGGGTGCTGCGGGACGAGCGCGTGACCTCGGCCCTGATCGGCGCGAGCAGCGTGCGCCAGCTCGACGACACGCTCGCCGCACTCGACAGGCTCGACTTCAGCGACGACGAGCTCGCCGCCATCGAGGAGCACGCCGTGGACTTCGGCATCAACATCTGGGCGAGGTCGAGCTCGTACTGAAGCGAGCTCCCGCGAGCGCATGAGCGAGCCTGTCGAGGTCACCACTCCGGACGGCGTCGCGGACGCCTACCTCGCCCGGCCTGATGACCAGCCCCGTCCCGGCGTCCTGTTCATCATGGATGCCTTCGGGCTGCGGCCGGCGATCGCCGAGATGGCGGACCGCATCGCCGCCGACGGTTACGTCGTGCTGGCACCGAACGTCCTCTACCGCGCCGGCCGCGCACCGGTGCTGCCGGTCCCGGACATGGCCGACCCCGAACAGCGCACGAGCTTCTTGGAGGCGGTCAGGTCCTTGATGGGCCAGCTCACGCCCGAGCGGCTCGCCGCGGATAGCGCCGCGTACCTCGACTATCTCGGCGAGGTGGCATCGCCTGGGCCGGTCGCGATCGCCGGCTACTGCATGGGCGGGCGCGTGGGGTGGCGGATCGCAGCCGCCCATCCCGATCGTGTCGCGGCGCTTGCGGCCTTCCACCCCGGCGGCCTCGTCACCGACGCGCCCGACAGCCCGCACCGCTCGGCCGCCGACGTGAAGGCCGAGCTGTACTTCGGCTTCGCCGACCAGGACCCGAGCATGTCCGCCGACCAGATCGCCGCCCTCGAGCGAACCCTCGAGAAGAGTGGCGCGCGCTACCGCTCCGAGGTCTACGACGGCGCGCGCCACGGATACACGATGGCCGACCAGGCCGTCTACGACGAGGCCGCGGCCGAGCGCCACTTCCGCGAGCTGCGCGCCCTGCTCGAGCGGACGCTGGGATAGGCGGGCGTCACCTGGATCCCCGCTGCGAGGCCGCAGCCGTCGCGGTATCGCGCGCGTAGGTCGGCCGCGCTCGCAGGAGGACAACGCCGGCCGCGGCAAGTGTGCCGAGGAGCAGCAGGAAGGTGATCTCCAGCCCTCTGGCCGCGCCGGGCGAGACCACCGGGTGCGTTCCGATCGGAGCCTGCTTGGGCGCGATGCCCGCGATGAGGTCCGCGAGGCCGCCGAAGGCGAGCGGCGCGATCGCCTGCGCGAGCGAACGCAGGACGGTGCGGATGCTCTCCGCGCGTCCCCACAGCCCGGGCGGCATGATGTCGAGCCGGGCGGCGTCCAGCGGCGGGTTGGCGGCGGACAGCAGGGCCGCGCCACCTACATCGAACCAGACGGCGGGCGTGAGGTGGCTCGAGAGGATGCCGGGGAGCAGCAGCCCTGCTGCTCCGATGTAGGAGAGCGCCGGAACCCAGACCCGGGCCTCGAGGAACCCGCGGCGGACCAGGGAGTCGGTGAGGCGCCCGCTGACGAGCGTCCCGATCATGGCGCCCACGACGAGCAGGCCCAGCACCAGCTCGGCGGTGGCCTGGCTCGCGTGATAGTGACCGCGGACGAACAGCAGCGCGAACGTCGACAGTCCGGCGAAGAAGAAGTAGCCGAGCGACGAGCTGACGATCATCAGCACGTTCGTCGGAACCGACAGGACGTAGCGCACCGCGGCGACGAGCCCGAGCGCGCGGGCGTCCTCGTGCAGCACGCGCTCCGGATCCGGCCGCAGCCCGCGCTGCCGTATCGCCTCGTGGGCGGTTTCCTCCGGTGGCCGAGCGGCCTCCGGATCGGCCTGCGGGCGCGGACTCGCCTCCGCGACCGCCAGCTTGAAGTCGACTGCGCCGGGCAGGAGCGGGCTCTCCCCTCCGCGTCGCGGCTCGGGCACGGTGCGGTAGAGCTCGCGCGCGAGAAAGAACCCGGGGATCGCGAGAAGGACGAACGCGGCGCGCCAGCTGATCAGGCTCGCGACGGTCCCGCTCACGATGAAGCCCGCGGCCGTCCCGGCGATCTCGCCGCCGAGGATGTACGCCCACACGCGACCGCGCTCGCGCGCGGCGAAGTAGTCGCCGGTCAGCGACGCGATAGCCGGGCCCGCGGTGGCGGTCACGGCGCCGAGCAGCAGGCGGGTGACCAGGAGGTTCGAGTAGCTGGTGGAGACCGCGCTCAGGAGCGATGCGAAGCTCCACAGGAGGATGCTGATCGACAGCATCGGCAGCCGCTTCACCCTGTCGACGAACAGGCCCACCGGGATCGTGAACACGGCGCCGACCAGCAGCGCGACCGAACTGAGCAGCCCAATCTTGGTGTTGCCGATGTGCAGGCTGTGCTCGAGCTGCGGCGCGACGGCGCCGACCGTCGCCGTGTCCGCGCCGTTCAGCGCGAGCACGGCGCCGAACAGCACGATCACCCGCGCCCGAGCCGGGCCGCCGACGCGCCTGACCACCCGGCCGCGGATGTGACGAGCCAGCCACAGCGTCGCGCGTACTGCAGCGCCCTGCCGGCGCGGCGCCGGCTCCGCGCCCGTCTTTCCGCGAGGGTTCACCGGCTCGATACTGGCGGATGCCGCGCCGGTTGTAGGGCGTTATGGGGTGTTTCCGCCGGGTGCGACGGACGTGACCCGCACGGAAGGAGGCGGTTGTCTCGTGATGGTCATTTCTGAAGAACTGGAGCGAAACCGCGAGATCCTGCGGCGGGCCGAGCGCGCGGTCGCCGTCCGGCAAGACACCCTCGAGCATCCCGGCCGGCGGCGGCTCCCTCTAGGCAACAACCGGCTGCTGCTCGCTGTCAGCTTCGGCACGTTCGCGGTCGTCGGGGCCGTCATCGGCCTCGCCACGGGAAGCTGGTGGTTCCTGGCCATCGCTGTCGCCGTGCATGTCCTGGTCACGCTCGTTGTGTTGGGCGCGGTCGGTTCGCTGCTGGCTCATGATCGGGACAAGCCCGCCCCGACCGATGTGGCGCGGCGCGAGGAGGCGGCGGAGCTCACCGACACGGAGCTCGAGCAAACGGGCACGAGGACCTAATACCTCCTCGCGGTCCGCCGAGCTACGTGGCCGGCATCGTCGAGGTCCTAAACCCTTGTGAGCCCGGCGCTATGTGCCTGAGTCTTCGCCCTGCTGAGACAGGTGCTTGTGGTGTCCTCTGTGTCCACCGGCGGACGGGCACCAGGGGTTGGCGGGCACGCCCCGGCACGGCTTTGGCATCGTCCGCAGCCCCGAGTGCGGCAATGCCGGCATCACGACCTTGGTCCGCTGTGGGTAGTTCGCGCCCGGCGGGCACGTTGACCCGCTCGTACCCGGGACGATCCCGGCGAAGATCGCTGAGTCGCAGGCGATCTGGTTGAAGAAGGACGGGTTGGAGTCGGGTGGCACCGTGCCGCCGCAGGTGGGCTTGCTCTGCTGCAGGCCCGACGGTGAGGTCGTCACCTGGCCGCCGCCGGCCTCGACGTTGCCGCGGTAGCAGTTGCTCGGCGCCGCGGTGGACGTGATCTCGGCGATGTCGCCGTTTGTGTCGTTGCCGAACGACCCGTTGTGCTTGAAGCTGTTGTGGAGGAGCGCGTTGTCCCAGTCGTCGTAGAGGCACACGTTGTTCGGCGGCGTGCCGGTCTGGATGCCGCCCTGGCAGTTCGCGCCGGGCGGCGGGTTGCCGACGTCGGGGTAGGGGACGAACACGACACCCCAGGCGCCGTTGTGCACGAAGCGGTTGTCGATGATCGTGTTGTCGCGCCCACCGGCGACCGACACGCCGGTGCCGGTCGGCGCCGGCACGGTGCGAGGGACGTTCGGGTTGTTGTTGTCGTGGACGTAGTTGTGGGTGAAGACCCAGCACGAGTGCGTGTGGGTGATCGGGCTCGTCGCGCCGCCCGGGCAGAGGCCGGTCTGCGGCGACGGTCGGTCGTCGTTGTTCTGGCTGTTGGTGTCGAAGCCGTCGGAGTTGTGGTCGAACTCGGAGTTCTTGATCACAAGGCGCCCGCCGGCGTTCGTCCCCGAGTAGCCGAGCGACGAGTACTGGGCGTGGGCGTGGTTCACGACCTGGTCGCACGCCTGCGCGCAGGCCCCGATGTAGTAGTCGGAGTCGGCCATGTTGCTGGCGTACGTCCAGTTCCACTTGCCACCGCTCGCGTTGCTCGAGAAGATCCCGTAGCCGGCGGCGGTCGCATCGTTCTTGTAGTAGGTGCTGGTCGCGTTGAGGTACGCCCCCCGGAAGTGGAGCGGGAAGATCTTGCCCGAGCCGTCGCCGCCGTTCCACCAGATCTCGTTCCCGGAGCTGTCGGCGCCGGAGAGGAAGTTGCAGACGCTGAGGTTCTCGACGCTGACGTGGCCGGCCTTCCAGATCAGGATGCCGTTGCGTCCGAGCGGCTTGCCGTCCGAGCCCTTGACGCCGTAGTCCTGGTCGGCTGCACCGCGGCTGCACCGCGGCGCGCCCGGCTTGGTCCCGTCGACAATCACCTGGTTGCGTTGCATGCCGCGCAGATGTATGCGGGGCGTATTGATCACGACGCCGGCGGGCGTGTCCCAGCGGATCCCGTCAACCCGATCGGCGCGCTCGTGGTAGTCGCCAGGCCCGACGAGGACCCAGTCCCCCGGGCGCGCGGCGTCGATGGCGTTCTGGATCGAGTGATAGTGGCCCTTCACCCCCTTGTACGTGCCCACGCGCAGCACGCGCGCCTGCGCCGGCGCGGCGGCCGCGCAGGCCAAGGCCGCGCACGCGATCGCGAGCGCGACGGCATACCCGCCGCGCCGCTTTGGCCTGGTCCTGCCCACGTACCGCGTCATGCGATCATCTTCTCGCACTGCAACTTCCTCCGCGACATCAGCGGCGGGATCTCAGCGCGCGCCGCGGCGATGCCTGCATGACCATGTGGGGTAGCACGCCAGGTCGGTGAGCTCAATCCGTGTAGCGATCGCGGGCGCGGGCATCGGTGGGCTGGCTAGCGCGCTTGCGCTGCGCCGCGCCGGGATCGAGGCGCACGTGTACGAGCGTGCGTCCGAGCTGCGCCCGTTGGGCGCGGGCCTCGCGATGTGGCCGAATGGGACTCGCAGCCTGCGGCGGCTGGGCCTGCTCGACGACGTTCGCGCGAGCGCCGCGGAGCCGGAGGAGATCGGGCTATTCGATCCCCGCGGGCGCCGGCTTTCCTCGATCCCAACCCGGCGGATCGCTGAGCGCGTCGGAGCGCCGATGCTCGTAGTTGGACGCGGTCCGCTGCAGCAGGCGCTCGTCGCCGCCGTAGGCGCAGAGTCGGTCTCGCTTGGCGTCGAGCTCGACTCGTTTGAACAGCGAGACGGCGAGGTGACGCTGCGGTTCGCCGGCGGGCGGGAGGAGCGGGCGGACGTGCTGATCGGAGCCGACGGATTGCGATCGGTTGTTCGGCGGCAGCTGGTCGGCGCCTCGGAGCCGCGGGCGTCGGGTGCGGTCGCCTGGCGCGCGGCCGTCGAGTTGCCCCATGAGCTCGTCAGGCAGATCCCGGTGGGCGAGTACTGGGGCGAGGGTCGTCTGTTCGGGCTGCTGCCGATGGGACGCGACCACGTCTACTGGTTCGCCGGCTGGCGCGCGCCGGAGCACGGACCAGCCGATCCCGAAGAAGATCGAGCCGCGCTCATCGAGGCATTCGCGCACTGGGATCCACCGCTCTCTCAGGTGGTCGAAGCGACACCTGCACGAGCAATCCTGCGCAATGCCCTCTTCGATCGTCGGCCGGCGCGCCGCTGGAGCGCCGGTCACGTGACGCTGGCCGGCGACGCCGCCCATCCGATGATGCCGAACATCGGCCAGGGGGCATGCCAGGCGCTCGAGGACGCGCTGCTGATCGCGGACGAGCTTCGCGCTGGGAACGGCCCCGCCGCGGCGCTCGCGCGCTACGAGCGGCGCCGGCGCCGCCGAGCCGCTGCGGTCGTCAGGCAGTCGCGGCAGATGGCGAAGCTCGCGGACGTCAAGGGACCCGTCGCCGAGCGCACGCGGAATGCGCTGTTGCGCGCGACCCCGGCGGTCATCGTGAGCCGCCGTCTTGAGTCAGCGATCGGCCGCGGCTGACTACTCGCCCGACCTAACAAGAATCACCGCGGGCGGCTCCGATAGGCGGTGGAACGGTCGTCAGGCCGCAGGGTTTGCCGTGCCAAGCGCCCCGGCGATCTCGTCGATAGCCGCACGCTCGGCGTCACTCACGCGCTCGCCGCTCAGACCGAGAGGGCCTTCCCGGTGGGCGTTGGCGACCTTGTCGGCGAGGTTCAGGACGAACTGTCTGTACTCGTCGACCTCCTCGGGGGTCGCCTTTCGCGCGAGCAGCGCGACGGAGTCACGGAGGTGCTGCAGCCCGTGTTCCTTCAGCTCTTCCACCGAGCGGTAGCGGGTGTGGTCGATCTCCGGCCTGCTCGCGACGATCTCGTCGAGCAGCTCGCTCTCGCCGTGGTGCTGGCGCGCCTCGACGTACGCTTTCGCGATCGAGACGCTCTCCCGAAGCGTTCCTCCGCGCTGCGCGGTGGCGACGATCAGGCCAGCGCTCGGCGGCCCTTGGAGGACGAGCTCCCACTCCTCGGGCGCGAAGTCGGTCTTGCCGGTCATGGTTCTCCTCTCGCTCGGGTGTTAGATGCGGGGCGACCATATTTCGGAACCGCGCGAGCCGTCATACCGGCTACGCCCAGGTGGAGTTGGTGGGGGATCGCACGATGATGCCTCGGGAGCCTTCGTGGTAGATCACTCCCTTTCCATCGATCAAAGGAGACGGCCATGGCAACCGGCGACCTGACCGCAGACGGGCACGCCCGGGTGCTCGCAGACGGAAATCGGATACCGATGCTCGGGCTGGGTGTTTGGCAGGTGCCAAACGGACCGGAGTGCATCGATGCCGTGCGCTGGGCGCTCGAGCTCGGATATCGACACATCGACACGGCCCAGGCGTACGGCAACGAGGAGAGCGTCGGGCGCGCGCTGCGCGACAGTGGCGTCCCGCGCGACGAGGTGTTCGTCACCACCAAGTTCTATCCCGCACGCGAGGACCCCGCCGCCGAACTCGAGCAGAGCCTGAGGCGGCTCGGCGTCGACCAGGTGGACCTTTACATCATCCACTGGCCTCAGGCCGGTCCGACCTGGGCCTGGCCGGGCATGGAGCGCGCTCATGAGCTTGGCTACACCCGCTCGATCGGCGTCTCCAACTTCAGCGTCAGCGAACTTGGGGAGCTGATGGCTGCAGCCAGCATCGCGCCGGCCGTCAACCAGGTGCAGTTCAGCCCGTTCAAACACCGGCGCACACTGCTCGCGGCGTGCCTCCAGCAGGGCGTCGCGCTCGAGGCCTACAGCCCCCTCGGAACCGGCCGGCACCTCTCCGACGAGACCGTCAGCCGGGTTGCGCAGCGCGCCGGGCGCACACCCGCGCAGATTCTGCTGCGCTGGTGCGTGCAGCGCGAGCTTCCCATGATCGCCAAGTCGACGCACCGCGAGCGCATCGAGGAAAACGCGCAGATCTTCGACTTCACGTTGTCAGACGAGGACATGGCACAGCTCGACGCGCTCGACGAGACCGGCGGCACGGATCGCGCCCTCGAACGCAAGTGGTGGTGAGACCGATGACGCCGCGGGCCGATGCGCCGCAGCCTCGAGATGGCCCGAACCGGACACTGCGCAAA
>VAWV01000235.1 GCA_005883295.1 Actinomycetota bacterium | reverse complement strand
AAGGAGAACGTCGGCTCGCTCAAGCTCACCCCGGCCGCCGAGGCGACCGGCGAGTGGTTCGGGAGCACCGACTTCAAGTCGATGTTCACGAAGCTGTGGGGTCTCTGATGTAGGAGGCGCCGAGGGCTCGCGCCCGTCACGCGTAGACGGGCGCGAGCTCTCGCCAGGCGTCCAGGTCGTGCCCGGGGATGACCAGGGCGTCCGGCTTCTCGCGGTGGTAGATCTGGAGCGCTCGGAGCGAGCGCGTGAACAGGCGCTCGTCTTCGATGTGGGCCGGCCGGTGGCCGGTCTCGAGCGTGTGGCGCGTGTAGGTGGCGTCGCCGGCCACGAGGATCTCCAGGCGCGAGGTCCTCAGGAGCACCGAGACGTGCCCGTGCGTGTGACCCGGCGTGGGGAGCGCGCGCACGCTCCCGTCGCCGAACAGGTCGAGCGTGCGGCCGAACGTGGCGTAGGGCTCGGCCTCGCGGCCCTCGAAGTCGAGCATCCGGTAGTCGACGTCGCGCACGAAATGCTTCCTCACGTAGCCGTGCAGCAGTGACATCGGACCATTCGCGGCGTCCCATTCCCATTTGGTAATGAGGAACGTCGCGTTCGGGAACTGGCCCATTCCGCTCGCGTGGTCGTAGTGCAGGTGGGTCATCAGGATCAGCTTCACGTCGGCGGGGTTCACACCGCGGGCGCGCAGCTGCTCGGGCACCGCTTGGCCGGGCTCCATCGTGAACGTCTTGCCCCCGGTCGCGCCGAGGATGCGGCCGAAGCTCAGGCGGGGGTGCTCGGCCACCACGGGATCGAGTCCAGTGTCGATGAGCATCGGGCCCGCTCCGGGGTGCTCCACCAGGAAGGCGACGATCGGCACCGGTACCCAGCTGTCGCGCGAAACACCGGTGCCGATCGAGCGGAGCTTCGCGAAGCGTCCGCCCTCCCGGTGGGCCCACGGCTCGGGCCAGGAGGCGAGACCGCAGAGGAGCGGATGCACGCGGACGGTGGCGCCCTGCCGGCCGCCCGGCAGCGGTAACACAGCCGGCCTCGGCTCTGGGAGGGGGGCCATCGCGCCGCACGATAGCCTCCCGCGGCCGTGCCCTCGCGCATCTTTGCCCCGGGTCTGCTCGACGGGCAGGTGGTCGTGGTCACGGGCGGGGGCTCGGGGCTGGGGCGCGCCACCGCGGTCGAGCTCACGGCCTGCGGCGCACGCGTTGTGGTGGCGGGCCGGCGGCCCGAGCCCCTGGACGAGACGGTCGCGCTATGCGAAGGCGAGCGCTGCGAGCCCTTGGTCTGCGACATCCGCGAGGAGGAGCAGGTGAGCGCGCTCGTGGACGGGGTCCTCGAGCGTCACGGCCGGATCGACACGCTCGTGAACAACGCGGGCGGTCAGTACATGTCGCCCGCGGAGGACCTCACGCCGAAGGGCTTCGAGACGGTCGTGCGCCTCAACCTCATCGGCACCTGGCTGCTCAGCTACGCAGCGGCGACGAAGGCGATGATCCCGGCGGGCGGCGGGAAGATCGTGAACGTCACGCTCTCCCCGCACCACGGCCTGCCCGGGATGGCGCACTCGTCGGCCGCTCGCGCGGCGGTGGAGAACCTCACGCGCGTGCTCTCGATCGAGTGGGCGCGGTTCCAGATCAAGCTCACCGCGATCGCGGCCGGCCACTTCGAGACCGAGGCGCTCGAGAAGTACCCGGACGCGGTGCGCGCCGGTGCGGCGCGAACGGTCCCGCTACAGCGGCTCGGCCGCCCGGAGGAGCACGCCTGGCTGGTGGCGTATCTGGCGTCGCCGGCGGGCGACTACTACTCGGGCGCGGTGATCACCCTGGATGGCGCGCGCGACAACTGGTTCGGCCCGTGGCCCCCGCCGGGGCTCGTGGATGAGGGCGGAAAGCCGCTGACGGAGGAACGTCGCAAAAAGCGGCAATGAGGGGATGGCCCCGACGGTGAACGTCCATTTCGGGCCCCTATACGGTCCCCAACTGGACGTTCATCGCCGAGCGGCCGATCCCGCCCCCTTAAGTGCCCGCTGTTCAGTCCCAGTCCGCGCGCCGCGAGCGCTTGAGCTGACCACGGCGCCGCTTGCGCTCCAGCCGAACCTCGCGCGACGCGCGAGTCGGCCGCGTCGCCCGCCGCCGCCGCGCCACCGCCAGCGCCGCAGCAATCCGCGCGCGCAGCCGCTCCAGCGCCAGCTCCCGGTTCCGGGCCTGCGAGCGCGCGTCCTGCGCGATCGCAGTGACCCGCGGGCCGCAGCGCGCCATCACCCGCCGCTTCTGCTCCTCGCTCAGCGACTCGGACGACGTCACGTCGAAGACCGCCTCGATCCGCGAGGCGGTGACGTTCGCGTGCTGCCCGCCGGGGCCCGACGACCGGCTGGCGCGGAGCTCGACCTCGCGGAGCGGGATCGCGACCCCGCGCGCCACCGGCATCGGATCCTCCATACGCGGAAGCCCTAGGTGGTCATGCCGCTGAACTGCCCGCCGGTCACGTTCAGCACCTGACCGTGGACGAAGTTCGACCACGGCGAGCAGAGGAAGAACACACCGCCGGCGGCCTCCGCGGGCGTGCCGGGCCGGCCGAGTGGGATCAGCATCGGAGCCATGCCGCGGAGCTGGTCCGGGATCCCGAGCTGCACCTTCTCACCGCCGATCTCCATGACGTTCGACTCGTCCTTGGAGGCGGTCAAACGGGTCTCGATGTAGCCGAACGCGACCGCGTTGACGTTGATCTTGAACTGACCCCACTCCTTG
>VAWV01000118.1 GCA_005883295.1 Actinomycetota bacterium | reverse complement strand
AGGTCTCGATGCTGGACGTGGAGCAGCCCCCCCGGCTCCTCTTCGTCGTCCCCAACCTGGTGAAGGCAATCCGCGACCTGCGCGTGGACAGCGACAGCTTCCTCCGCTGGATCGTGCTCCACGAGGTGACCCACGTCTTCCAGTTCTCGGGCGTCAGCTGGCTGCGTGAGCACATGTCGGGCCTGCTGCGCGACTACCTGCGCACCGTCGAGGTCCGCTTCGAGCGCGGCGGTGCGGGCGGGCTGCCTTCGCTGCCCGACCCCATCAAGGTCGTGCAGGAGTTCCGCGAGGGCGGACTGATCGCGCTGGTCCAGACGCGCGAGCAGCGCCGGCTGCTCGAGCGCATCCAGTCCGCGATGGCCGTGATCGAGGGCTATTCGGAGCACGTGATGGACGCGGTGGGCGAGCGGGTGCTCCCTGCGTACACCGGGCTGCGGGACTCGATGGACCGGCGCCGGCGGAGCCGTTCCTACCCCGAGCGGGTGCTCCAGCGGCTGCTCGGCCTGGACCTCAAGATGCGGCAGTACGAGGACGGCAAGGCCTTCTGCGACCGGGTCGTGGAGCGCAGCGGGATCGCGGCCCTGAACCGGGTATGGGAGACGCCGGAGGCGCTGCCGACAGCCGCCGAGCTGGAGGATCCGGCCGCCTGGATCGAGCGCACGGGCTCGAGGCCCGAGCCGGCGGCGGCGTAGATCCAGCCGTCTACTGGCGCCTCAACGGGTCTGTGATCCACCTCACAGGTCGCCGTGGTTTACGAACAGGCGTTCTCCGGCTACTCTTCTATTGTCGTTAAAACTAACAACCTTAAGTTCGCTCTATTCGAGAGCGCAGAGGAGGAGTCCGACATGCCCACGCAGAGCACCCCCCGACGTACGAGCACCGCGCGTAGCGCGAGCGCCAAGAAGGGCGCGGCCACCCGCCGCCGCAGCGCGAGCACTCGCCGCACGCGTTCCACCGCCCGTTCCACCGCCCGTTCGACCGCCCGTACCACCGGTCAGCGCGCGAAGGCCGAGGCCACCGGCCTCCAGGCCGTCGTGCAGCAGGCCGAGCGGGCCGTCCTGATCCCGGTCGGCGCGACGCTGACGGCGCGTGACAACGTCGTCGAGACGGTGAAGCCGTTCGTGCAGCCGGAGACCGCGCGCCGCGAGGTCGAGCGGCTCCAGCGCCGGGTTCGCACGAACCTGCGCAAGTTCGAGCGGCGGGGGAACACCGCCCGCAACAGGGCCGAGCGTCGCGTGAAGCGCACTCGGACCCAGATCGAGCGTGAGCTGCGCCAGCGCCGGAACCAGGTCCAGCGGGCCGTGCGGCGCAACCGCCGCGAGCTCGAGCGGGACTTCCGCGGCGTTCGCCGCGACGTCGGTCGCAACTTCGACCGCCTGACGAGCGACGTCGCGCCGCTGTCCTAAGCCTCGCTTCGGCCCCGCTCCGATGGAGAGCGGATGCGGGGTAGAGCTGCCGGCCCTCATACCCGGCCGGTAGTGCAGTATCTCTCCTCCCTCGACCGGCGGGGCCTTCGGGCCCCGTCGGTTCTTTCTTGTGCGTCCGCTCAGACCGGGCCGGTCGGATCCGTTCGCCGCTCCACCTCCAGGTCGGTGACGCGCAAGCGGCCGACGTCCAGCTCGTCGATGCGTAGCTTCTTGAAGCGGCCGCGGTCAACGGTGAGCCGGCCGAGTCCTATCGCGCCGGCAGTCGCGGCGCCGAGAGCGAAAGCCCCGACCGCGACGAGTCCGACGGCCGCGGCGCCGGTAGCGTCCGCCCCAGTGGCCGAGGCGCCGGTCGCCGCGGCCCCCGCCGACCAGGAGCCGAGCTCGAGCCCGTCCAGGCGAATCGTTTCGTAGCGTCTGAGAACTGCGGGCAGCTTCACACACGTCTCCTTGGCCTCGGGGTGCCGGATGGTGTCACGGCGTTTGTCAGAATGAACAGGTGCCCAACACCGAGCAGATCCGCGAGGCGCTCCGCGCCGTCATCGATCCCGAGCTCCGCCAGAGCATCATCGACCTGGGAATGGTCCGGTCGATCGAGCAGCCCGAGCCGGGACGGGTCGACGTCGTCGTCTCGCTGACGACCCCCGGTTGCCCGATCCGCTCGCACTTCCAGAAGGGCGTCACCGAGGCGGTGGCTGCGCTCGACGGCGTACAGCTCGTGAACGTGGGGTTCGACGTGCTGAGCCCCGAGGAGAAGCAGGGCCTCCAGCAGCGCCTGGGCCGCCAGGACGGGCTCCCGACCGGTGCGCTCGCCCGGGTGAAGAACGTCATCTGCGTGGGGTCGGGGAAGGGCGGCGTCGGCAAGTCCACGGTCACGGCCAACCTCGCCGCCGCGCTCACCGCCGAGGGCCACCCCGCGGCGGCCATGGACGCCGACGTATGGGGGTATTCGATCCCCCGGATGCTCGGCGTCCACGGCAAGCCGCGTGTCAGCGCCGAGCGAAAGATCCTGCCGCTCGTCGCCGTGGGCGGGGTCAAGGCCGTGTCGATCGAGTTCTTCCTGGAGCGCCAGGACCAGGCGATCATCTGGCGCGGCCCGATGCTCCACAAGGCCATCCGCCAGTTCCTCGAGGACGTGGACTGGGGTGAGCTCGACTACCTCCTCATCGACCTCCCGCCCGGGACGGGCGACGTCTCGATGACGCTCGCGCAGCTGCTCCCTCAGGCCCGCTTCCTGGTGGTTACCACCCCCCAGCCGGCGGCCCAGAACGTGGCCAAGCGCGCCGCCGAGGCGGCCCAGCGCTTCGAGCTCGAGATCGCCGGCGTGATCGAGAACATGTCCGGCTTCACCACGCCGGGAGGAGAGCGCTTCACGATCTTCGGCGAGGGCGGCGGACAGCTCCTGGCCGACGAGCTGGACGTCCCCCTCCTCGGCAAGATCCCGCTTCAGGAAGAGCTGCGCACAGGCGCGGACGAGGGCAGGCCGCTCGTCTTGACCGACCCCGACGCACCCGCCTCGCAGGCGCTTTATCACGCCGTCCGGGGACTCATCGCGGTCACCCCGCCGCAGCCGCTCATGCAGCAGCCCACCAGCGGGCACCTCGCGCCGGCAGCCGCGCCGGTCACCGGCACGCCGCTGCCAATGGCGCCCTGACCCACCTGCTCGCGTCGCCTACTTGCTTCGGGCACCGCGGACCGGTTAGGGTCGGCCGGTACCCCACGAGGAGAGGAGCCCAGATGGGCAACGAGCAGAACGAGCAGATCTCGCGCGCCGCATTCGAGATGTTCAACACCGGCGACACATCGGCGGCCGCCGACATCATCGCCGAGGGCGCGGTGGGCCACGACCCGGCCCTTCCGGAGGAAACGTCCGGTCCCGAGGGCTTCAAGCAGACCGTGGAGGGCTACCGCACGGCGTTCTCAGACCTGAAGCTCACCGTGGAGGAGATGTTCTCCGACGGCGACTATGTATGCACTCGCTGGACGTCGTCCGGCACGCACGATGGCGACATGATGGGCATCCCTCCGACCGGGAAGCACGCAACCGTCACCGGCATCTCGATCGACAAGATCCAGGACGGCAAGGTTGTCGAGAGCTGGAACGAGTGGGACAACGCCGGGCTGATGCAGCAGCTAGGCCTGGTGGGTGAGCCCGCGGCGGCGTCCGCCGGCTAGGAGGGCCAGCGGTAGTCGTAGAGCATCCGCAGCGCGTTGCCGCTGCAGATCTGGTCGGCGCTCGCCGGCCCATAGCGGTCGGCGAGCGCCACCTCCAGCTTGCACATGTCCTCCGCCGTCTCCACGCCGGCGAGCGTCGGCTTGATGAAGCCATCGAGGTCGGATCCGATCCCCACGTGGCGGAAGGGCCGTCCGCTCCACTCGTCGATCGTGTCGATGTGCGTGCAGAGGAGCTCGAACGAGTCATTGAAATCGACCGTTCGGCGCTCGCCCTTCGCAGGCTCGGGCCGTAGCCCGTCGGCCATGAGGTGGTCGCCCATGATCAGGCCCATGACGCCGTCCCGGGCGGCGATGCTCTCCACGGTGCCGCGGGTCACGTTGTAGGCGAGCCCCTCGTCGCCGTGCCGGGTGGCCACGTGGGTCGCGAGCACCGGCGCCGTCCTGCCGAGCTCGCGGTCGCACTCCTCGAGCACGGCGAACGTGTCGTCCAGCGCCCGCTGCGACATGTGCGAGACGCTCGTCCGGATCCGAGATCAGGTGCATCGGGTACTGGATGTGAAGGTCCGCGATCACGCGGCCTCCGCTGCCGGAGTGGTTAGGACTTGGACTTGTAGTACTGCGCGTTCAGCTCGGTGTACCTCTGCCACTCGTCGGGGAGCTGGTCCTCGGCGAAGCAGGCGTCCACCGGGCAGGCTTCCACGCAGGCATCGCAGTCGATGCACTCATCGGGGTCGATATACAGCATCTCGACCCCGTCGTAATCGGCCTCGTCCGGCGTCGGGTGGATGCAGTCGACCGGGCAGACCTCGACGCACGAGTTGTCCTTGGTCCCGATGCAGGGCTCTGCGATTACGTAGGCCATGGCTCCTTGATCCTGGACCGCGAGGCAGCTCCGCGCGGCGGCGAGCGCGCGAGGCGCCGATGATATCGACCGCGGATACGCTGGCCGGGTGATCCTGCTGACCGGCGCGACGGGCAACGTGGGCTCTGCTCTGCTGCGCCGGCTCATCGCCTCAGGAGCCCGCGTCAGGTGCCTGGTGCGCGATCCGCGGCGCCTCGGACCCGAGCGGGTACGGGTGCAGATCGCGCTTGGCGACCTGTCCCAGCCGGCCTCGTTTCGGAACGCCCTGCGCGGGGTGGACGCGGTCGTGCACCTGGCCGCGGCGATCCGGGACCAGCCGCGCGCGTCGATCGAGGAGCTGAACGCGGTCGCCACGCTGCGCCTGCTGCGGGCAGCGGAGCGGACCGGCGTGGAGCGCTTCGTGTTCTTCTCCGCGCTCGGGGCCACGCTTCACGGCCAGGCCCGCTTCTTCCGCGCGAAGGCGCTGGCCGAGCGGACCGTGGAGGAGTCCCCGCTCCAGACCGTCGTGTTCGCGCCGTCGATCGTGTACTCGCCGCTCGACCCGTGGATGCGGCTGCTCGAGCGGATGTCCGTCCTGCCCGTGATGCCGATCTCGGGGCCCGGCCACGCCCTCTACCAGCCGATCTGGGCCGAGGACGCCGCGGCGGCCGTCATGGGCGTGCTCGACGGGGCGAACCCCCGGCGGCGGTACGAGCTGGCCGGGCCGGAGGTCCTCTCCTACGACGACATCGCCCGCATCACGTTGCGCGCCCTGCGCCGCCGGCGGCGGCTGCTGCACGTCCCGCTGCCGCTGGTCCGCGCCGGGCTCTGGACCGTGGAGGCGCTGGCCGGCAGCACCGCGTTCGCGACCTGGCAGGAGGCAGAGCTGATGGAGATCCCGATGACCACCGCGCGGGGAACAGCCGACGCGGAGGAGCTTGGCGTGCGGCCGCGGACGATGCGCGAGGTGCTGGGCGGGTAGTTCACCCTGGTAAGAGGAGCGACCCCGCCGTTCGGCGGGGCCCTTCACCCTGGTAAGAGGAGCGACCCCGCCGTTCGGCGGGGCCGCTCTGATCCAAACTGCTGAGGGCTCTTACCGCCCTCCTTACATCATCCCGTCCATGCCGCCGGGCATGCCGGCGCCCATGGGCTCCTTCTCCGGCATCTCCGCGACGATCGCCTCCGTCGTGAGGATGTTCTTGGCGATCGAGGCGGCGTTCTGCAGCGCCGAGCGCGTGACCATGGCGGGGTCGATCACGCCCGCTTCGACCAGGTCGACGATCTCCCCGGTCTCGGCGTTCAGGCCGTGGCCGGCCTTCGCCTTGCGGACGTCGTTGGCCACCACGGAGCCCTCCAGGCCCGCGTTCTCGGCGAGCTGGCGGACCGGCTCCTCGAGGGCGCGCAGGATGATCCGGGCGCCCGTCTGCTCATCGCCCTCCTCCAGCGAGTCGACCTTCACGGCCTCGGCGGCGCGCAGGAGCGCGACACCGCCGCCCGGCACGATGCCCTCCTCGAGGGCGGCGCGGGTCGCCTGGAGGGCGTCCTCCACGCGGTGCTTCTTCTCCTTCATCTCGGTCTCGGTGGCCGCGCCCACCTTCACGACCGCGACCCCGCCGGCCAGCTTCGCCAGCCGCTCCTGGAGCTTCTCGCGGTCGAAGTCCGAGTCGGTGTTCTCGATCTCGTTCTTGATCTGGTTGATGCGGCCCTTGATCGCCTCGGATTCACCGGCACCGTCGACGATCGTGGTGGTGTCCTTGGCCACGACGACACGGCGGGCGTGCCCGAGCTGCGAGAGCTGCGTGTTCTCGAGCTTGAGGCCCATCTCCTCCGTGATGACCTCGCCGCCCGTGAGGATCGCGATGTCCTCGAGCATCCGCTTGCGGCGATCACCGAAGCCCGGGGCCTTTACGGCCAGCCCGGTGAACGTGCCGCGGAGCTTGTTGACCACGAGCGTGGCCAGCGACTCGCCCTCCACGTCCTCGGCGATGATCAGGATCGGCTTGCCCGACTGGATGACCTGCTCGAGCACCGGGAGCAGGTCCCGGACGGAGCCGATCTTCTGGTTCGCGATGAGGATGTACGGATCCTCGAGCACCGCCTCCATGCGGTCCTGGTCCGTGACCATGTAGGGCGAGATGTAGCCCTTGTCGAACTGCATGCCCTCGGTGAACTCGAGGTCCATGCCGAACGTCTGGCCCTCCTCGACGTTCACGACGCCGTCCTTGCCGACCTTCTCGATCGCGTCGGCGATCACGTCGCCGATCTCGTCGTCGGCGGCCGAGATCGCTGCCACGCGGGCGATCTGGTCCTTGCCCGCGATCTCCTTCGACTGCTCGCGGATGTACTCCACGACCTGGTCGACGGTCTTCTCGATGCCGCGCTTCAGCGCGAGCGGGTTGGCGCCGGCGGCCACGTTCTTGAGGCCGGAGCGGACGATCGCTTGCGCCAGGACGGTCGCGGTCGTGGTCCCGTCGCCGGCCACGTCGTTGGTCGCCGTGGCGACCTCGCGTACCAGCTGCGCGCCCTGGTTCTCGAAGACGTCCTCGACCTCGATCTCACGCGCGATCGTGACGCCGTCGTTGGTGATGGTCGGCGCGCCGAACTTCTTGTCGAGGACGACGTACCGGCCCTTCGGGCCAAGGGTCACCCTGACCGCGTTGGCGACCGCGTCGACGCCGGCCTCGAGGGCTGCGCGCGCCTCCTGGTCGTACTTGAGCTCCTTGTGAGCCATTCTTGCTGATTCCTCCGTCTGTGTAGTGGAAGTGGGTGTCAGGCGACCTTCGCGAGCACGTCCGACTCGCGCAGGACCAAGAGGTCCTCGCCGTCCACGGTGATCTCGGTGCCGCCGTACTTGGAGTAGAGGACCTCGTCGCCCTCCGAGACGTCGACGGGGGTGCGCTTGCCGGTCTCCTCGCTCACCTTCCCGTCGCCGACAGCGAGCACCTTGCCGCGCTGCGGCTTCTCCTTGGCCGTATCGGGAAGGACGATGCCGCTCGCCGTCGTCTCCTCCTCCTCGACCGCCATGACGATCAGCCGATCGCCCAGGGGCTTGAGCTTCATTTGCAGAACCTCCGTGAGTCCGTCGCTTGAAATGCGGTTGGCACTCTAGCATCGAGAGTGCCAAGCGGGCAACGCGGATCGCGCTCGCCGAGAGGGATTGCGGCAGTTACTAGTTCTGCGCGGGGGCGCCGGGCGACAGCCGCTCGCTGATCTCCTCGGGCCGCTCCAGGATCGCCGAGAAGCGCACGATCGTCACGGTGTCGTCCTCCTGCACCTGGCGCCCGTAGATCTGCTCGAGGAAGTGGACGGTCTCCTCGCGGCGGCGGAACTCCGGGTTGTCGTGCTCGATGTCCCGCGGGGAGAGGTCGCGGACCCGCTTCACGTCGACCGCGTCGATCACGGCCTCGAAGATCTTCTCCCGCGGGGAGTGCTGGAAGCCCACCGTGATCAGCACCACCTGGCCCTTGCGGTACTTCCCACTCTTGTCGCCGAGCCGGATCGTCGCGGTCTTGCGGCCGCGCTTGAGCTGGTCCACGAAGACCGGCGAGTAGAAGTTGAGGACGTACACGGCGGCCGGAGACTACCGGCCGGAGCGTAGGGTCGAAAGGGCGGCTTCGGCCATCTCGCGCTCGCCGCGGTAGGTGAGAAGGCGCGGTGCATCCTCGAGCGGGACCCACTCCGCCGAGTCCACCTCATGGTCGTGGTCGCGCACGCTCCCGGACCGGTATCGGAAGAGGAAGAAGCTCACCACCTTCATCACCCGCTCGCCGCCGCGGCTGTACCAGTACTTCACGTCGCCGAGCTTCGCCACGAGCTCGCCCCGCACGCCGGCCTCCTCGCGGACCTCGCGCTGGGCGGCCTCGGCGGCGCTCTCGCCGGGGTCGATGTGGCCCTTGGGCAGCGCCAGCACGGAGCCGCCCTTCACCCGCACCGCCGCCGCGTGCTCGCGTCCGCGGAAGCGCCGCACGCAGACCCCTCCGGCCGAGAACTCCCGGATCACCGGCCCTCCTCCTCGGCGTCGGCCTCATCGGGCACCAGAGGGACGAAGCGGACGGGCACCACCCGCTCCGCCCGCCCCTCGCGGAAGCGCATCAGGTCCTCGCCATGGGCGTGCCTCACCGGGCACACCAGCGCCGCGCCCGGCGCCAGCTGGTCCATCAGCTCGCGCGGCGGCTCCCCCGTGGCCGCTGCCGTCACGGATATGCCGCCGAATGGCGCCCGATCCGGCGCCCCGCCGGCACCGTCCCCCACCCTCACCTCCACGTTGTCGTAGCCGAGCTCCTCGAGGGCCTCGCGGGCCCGCTCCGCCAGCGCGGCGTGGCGCTCGATGGTCACCACCTCGGCGCAGCAGCGCGAGAGCACCCCGGCGCCGTAGCCCGACCCGGTCCCCACCTCCAGCACGCGCTCATCACCCTTCAGCTCGAGCAGGGAAGTCATGCAGGCCACGATCCAGGGCTGCGACATGGTCTGCCCCTCCCCGATGTAAACGGCGCCGTCGCGGTAGGCGTCGCGCCACTGGTCGGGGGGCAGGAAGCGCTCCCGGGGCACCTCCTCCATCGCCGTCAGCGCACGCTCGTCCTCGATGCCGCGACCTCTGAGCTGCCGCTCGACCATCCGCCGGCGGCGCTCCGCGAACGGATCCTCGCCGCGGTCGCCGTCAGTAGATGTAGTTGTTGAGGGCGGCTGGCTCATGCACCAGGATCTTGCCTCGCCCGGTGGTGATTACCCCGGCGCGCTCGAGCTTTGCGAGAAAGCGGCTGGCGCTCTCGCGGGAGGAGCCCGAGAGCTGGGCGATCTGAGCCTGCGTCGCCCTGATCAGCACCTCACGCGGTTCGGTGTCGCCCGTCCCGGCGGCGAGCGCCTCCACCTGACCGAGCAGGGCGCTCGCCACCCGCCCCTCGACGGTCTGGAAGGTCTGCCTGGAGAGACGCTCGTTCGCGGCCCTGATGCGGTCGGCCAGCCCCTCCAGCATGGCCACCGCGATCTGCGGGTGGGCGAGCATGGTGCGCCGGAGGTCGCCCGCCAGCAGCGCCAGCCCGGTGCTCCGCTCCACGGCCTCGACGGTGGCGGATCGGGTCTCCCCGCCGAACATCGCCAGCTCGCCGAAGATCGAGCCCTCACGGAGCTCGGCGAGCGTTATCTGGCGCCCGTCCGAGTGCCGCCGCGTGACCCTCACGCAACCCAGGCGGAGCACGTAGCAGGTGTCGCCGGGGTCGCCCTCCTGGAACACCGCCTCACCCGCGAGCCAGCTCCGCGGGACGGCGACCTGCGCGAGCTCTCGCAGGTCACGATCCGACAGGCCCTTGAACAGCGAAACCCGGCTGAGCAGCCGGGCTGTTTCCTCCCCGCCGGCCATGCGCGCATCATGCCAGGGGCGTGTGCCTCCCGGGGTCGCCGGCTATTGCCGGACCCGGGTGTCGGGGTTACCTTGGAGTGGCGGAGGGACGCGGCACGGATGCCCGTCCCGAGGAAGGAGACCCGATGGTTCGGAAGCTTGGGCTACGCACGTTTGCGCTCGCCGCGCTGCTCAGCGGCGCGACGGCGGTGCTGGAGATCGTCTACCGGACGATGCACCTGCACTGGTAGGGCTCGGCTGATCAGGAGAGCACGGCTTCGCGGCGCCGGCGCCTGACGCCGGCGGTCGCCGCCCAGGCGAGGGCAGCCAGCAGCGCGAACGGGAGCACCGCGGCGACCACGCGCAGGGTCACCGCGGTCGCGCCGACCAGCGCGCGCAGCGATCCGCGCAGCGCGTCGCCGGCG
>VAWV01000117.1:19733-24566 GCA_005883295.1 Actinomycetota bacterium | reverse complement strand
ACGCAGGTCATGGGACTGGCCCTCGGCGGCGCGCTCATCTTCCTCGCGGTCGCGCTGATGGTGACCGCGGCACGTCTCGTGGTCAGCGAGGAGCTCGAGCACGACTACCCCGAGCCCGAGCACCCCGAGGAGCAGCAGGCGATCGAGCAGGTGGTGGCCGAGAGCGGCGACCGGCTCACGCGCAAGCGGCTGCTCAAGACCGCAGCGGGCCTCGCCGGCGGCGCGGTGGGCGCGGCGCTCGTGGTGCCGGCCGCCTCGCTCGGTCCGGTGGTGAGCAGCGCCCCGCTGTACGACACGCCGTGGAGGCGGGGGCTGCGGCTGGTGGACGACAAGGGCCGTCCGTGGCGCGCGCTCGACATCGAGCCGAAGAACTTCTACACCGCCTACCCGGAGGGCGCCGACCGCGACCTGATCGGCTCGCCGCTCGTGGTGATCCGCCTCGACCCCGCCGAGCTCCACCTCCCGGCCGATCGTGCCGGCTGGGCGCCCCAGGGGATCCTGGCCTACTCGAAGGTGTGCACGCACGCCGCGTGCGCGATCGCGCTCTTCCGCACACCGAAGTTCGAGCCCACCCAGCCCCGCCCCGCGCTGGTGTGCCCGTGTCACTACTCGACCTTCGACCCGAGCCGGGCGGGCGAGGTCATCGCCGGACCGGCCGGTCGGGCGCTGCCGCAGCTTCCGCTCTACGTCGATCCGGCGGGCGTGCTGCGGGCGGCCGGGAACTTCTCCGGCCCGGTGGGCCCGTCGTGGTCGGGGGTCCGCTCGGGGAAGGCCACGTAGATGGTCCGGCGGGCTGTGCGCTGGCTGGACGAGCGGAGCGGCGCCGCGCCGTTCCTGAAGGGTGTCCTGCGCTACGTCTTCCCCGACCACTGGTCGTTCCTGCTCGGCGAGGTCGCCCTCTACGCGTTCATCGTCCTCGTCGCCACCGGCGTCTACCTGACGCTGTTCTTCGAGCCCAGCCTCTCGAAGACCGTCTACCACGGTCCGTACGTGCCTCTGCAGGGAGTCGAGATGACCGACGCCTACCGGTCGGTCCTCGACATCAGCTTCCAGGTGAAGGCAGGCCTGCTGATCCGGCAGACGCACCACTGGGCCGCCAACGTCTTCGTGGCCGCGATCGTGGTCCACCTCCTCCGCATCTTCTTCACCGGTGCCTTCCGCAAGCCGCGCGACCTCACCTACCTGATCGGGCTGGCGATGCTGATGCTGACCCTGCTAGAGGGCTACCTGGGGTACTCGATGGTCGACGACCTGCTGTCCGGAATGGGGCTCGCGATCGGTTACTCGGTGGCCCTGTCGGCGCCGGTCGTCGGAGGAGCGCTGGGCCGGCTGATCTGGGGCGCCCCCTACCCGGGCGACCCCGCGTTCGAGTCGCGGATGTACATCGCCCACGTGTTCGTGTTCCCGATCATCATCGGGACGCTGATCGCACTCCACCTCACGCTCGTCGCCTCGCGGCACCACACGCAGTTCCGCCGGCCCGGTCGCCAGAGCGGCCGCAAGGTCCTCGGCGTCCCGATGTTCCCGGGACAGGCGCCGCGCTCGCTGGGGCTGATGGCCGCGGTGGCGGGCGTCCTGTTCCTGCTCGGCGGGCTGGTCCAGATCAACCCGATCTGGCTGTGGGGCCCCTACCACGTGGGGCTCGGGACCAATGGCGCCCAGCCCGACTGGTACCTGGGCTGGCTGATCGGCGCGCTGCGGCTCATCCCACACTTCGACGTGACGATCGGGAACTACACGCTCGTGCCGAACCCGTTCTGGGGCGGGATGCTCTTCCCGCTGTTCGTCTTCTTCATCCTCGCCATCTGGCCCTGGGCGGAGCGCCGCGTCACGAGAGACCGCTCGTTCCACAACGTCCTCGACAGACCTCGCGACGCGCCGTGGCGGACGGCACTCGGCGCCGGGGTGCTCACGTTCGTCCTGCTGGTGTTCTTCGTCGGCTCGGCCGACCGCGCGTTCGTCTCGTACCAGATCGACTACAACACGCAGATCTGGATCTACCGGGTGCTGTGCCTGGTGCTGCCGCCGCTCGTCACCTGGCTGACGCTGCGGATCTGCCGGGGGCTGCAGCGGGCGGACGAGATCGAGCAGGACCGTGAGGAGGCGGAGGGCGAATCGGCGGCGGCGGCGGCCTGAGCGCCAGCCTCAACCGCAGGCCAGGACCCTCGAAGAGCCCGTGGTGACGACACCCACCAGGATTGTGGGGGCAAACGGCGAGGGCTTGATCCAGGTGCCGGCCAGGTCTCCGACCCTTGCGAGCGGTTTGCACGTGCTCCCGCTCCCCCCGAGCGAGACCACACCTCCCTGGAGGCTCGTCATGGTGGCACCGTCGGCGCTCACAGAGGCTGACGTTGCCTTCAGCTGGGAGCCGTCGTAGTGCAGGCTTCCCGTCGGCCCCTTCAGGGTGATCCCGGTGTCGTCGACGGAAAGCTCGAAACTGCCGCTTGGACTCCTGAAGGTGCCCGAGACCGGCCTTGACGGACCAGCGAGACCCTGCGGGCCTGCTGGACCGCTCGGTCCGACCGCGCCCTGAGCGGACTGCAGGATTTGTACGGCTGCCGGCGAGAACTTCGCGAGCGTGACGGCCTCGTCACGGAGCTGTGGAGTGCCGACGACGTTCGCAGGGAGTGCCGCGAAAGCGTACGACGTGCCACAGAGCGCGAGTACGAGGGCTAGGTACTCGATCACGTTGGCGCGGAGGTGGCCGGCGAACCGCCTCAAGGTCAAGCCCTCGCGCTCAGCACCCCAGGACCGTCGCGGATCCCGTGGCGATCGTGCCAGCTCCTGCCGCCCCGGTCACCGTATCGCCCACGCGTGCCACACGGCGGCACTGTCCGTTGAGGGTGACCAGCGGTGCGGTCACGGTCAGCGTGCCGATCCCGTTGAGCGTGAGGCTCGGGGAGGAGAGCTTCAACTTCGTGGGTTCGAGCGTGATCCCGCCGCTGGGACCCGTGAACTTGATCCCGGTGTCGCTGACGTCGGCCTTGAACAGTCCGTTGCGGCTCGCGAAGTGCCCGGTGAACCTGCCCGGACGTCCGATCGGCCCGCGCGGGCCGGCCGGCCCAGCGGGTCCCACGGGCCCGAGAAGACTGAGCCGTGCAGCCTTGGCGATCTTGGGGAGCGTCACGGAGCCGTCGCGAAGCTGCGCGGTCCCGACGCTGTTGGCTGGAACGGTGATCGCCGCGTAGGCACCGCCCGTCATCGCGACGGCCAGCGCCAAGTACCCGACCACGTGGCGGCGAAGGTGACCGGGCACTCCCCGGCCGAGACAAGCGACGTAGCCAAGCACTGCGAGTCCTCCTACGAAGAGCGCCTTCTCGCAACGACCCTAACGCGGGTCCCGGGGTCGCGCAAGCTTGGTCAGGTTAGGAACCGTGCGAACGGCGCGAGACCCGGTGGCGCAGGGCCTCATCCTGGCCGCTCGCGACCGCGCGGGCAGCGCGCGACTCGGGTAGCTCGAACCCGCGCTCGGCCGCGAGGTCCACCAGCGATTGGCGGCGCTCGGTCTGCGCGTCCCAGCGGAAGAACAGCCATGTGAACAGGGCGATCGCGATGACCATCCCCTCGATCATCATGATCGAGCCGGCGATCCGCTGGTCGGTGAGCGCGCCCACCCCGTGCCGGGCCTCGCCGGCCGCGTAGCGCGCGTATAGCACGGATCCGGAGAAGATCAGGACGTTGGCCAGCACCATCCCCGCCAGCCGCACCGCCACCACGTAGCCGAGACGCGCGCCCTGACCGAACCACTCCGGCAGCGGCAGCGCGCCGAACAGCGGCATCCACATGTTCAGCCCGAGGCCGAAGAACATGACGTGCTGGAGCGCGTGCACCAGGTCGTCGCGCTGGGCCAGCTGGTAGAGGCCGGGCACGTGCCACACGTAGAGGTCGATCGCCCAGACCGGGAACGCGACCAGCGGATGGCTCACCCAGCGGAGGCCGCCCAGCGACCGCCGCCGCAGCAGCGGGCCAAGCACGGCGCCGCTCAGCGAGAGCGCCACGAGCAGCGCCGCGACGTCCCCGAGCACCAGGTGCTGCGCCATGTGGACCGCGAGCAACTGGTCGCCCAGGCGGTCGGCGGGTGGAGCGAGTGCGGCAACGATCAGCAGCGCGCCTGCGGCGAAGCACGCCTGGCGCCACCTGGGAACTGGACGGCCGCGCCGCGCCAGAGTCCGGCAGCGGAGCCGGTACGCGAGCCACCAGCCGGCCATCGCGAGCACCGGGGGGAGCGCCTCGCCGAGGTGCAGTGACCCGATCGTCGCCGGCGTGGCCACGGCCGCACAGTAGGCCCTTCGTCCCACCGGCGCATCAGCGCACGCGTGCGCGTAGCGTCGTGCGGGGACCGAGCGAGGGAGGGGCTTGATGGACATTCGTTCGCCGCTGGCGCTGGTGGGAACCGCGATCGTCGCCACGGTGTTCGCGGCCACCCCGGGCACGGGCGCGGCTGCCACCGGTGCGCGGCAGAGCGGCAGCGTCACCTGGACGGCCACCGCGCCGGGCGCCGCCACCGGCAGCGCCTTCCACGTGGAGTTCACCAACCCGGAGAACCCGGGCCAGAAGCCCCATACGGTGAACCGGATCGTGGTCCACTACCCGGCGGGGACGGTGTTCGACTCGAACGCCGCGCCGCAGTGCCACGCGTCCGACGCGCAGCTGCAGGTCCAGGGCGACTCGGCCTGCCCGGCTGACTCGAAGGTCGGAAGCGGGCTCGCCGTGAGCGACACGGGATCGTCGGGTCCGTTCCCGCCGCGGTACACGGAGTCGACCATCAGCCAGTTCAACGGCGATCACGAGCTCATCGGCGTCGGCACGAACAAGGACATCCCCGCGATCAAG
>VAWV01000117.1:0-19728 GCA_005883295.1 Actinomycetota bacterium | reverse complement strand
CCGCGTCAACGGACTTCCCCACCTTCCCGGGGAAGGGCCCACCCGACAACTACACGCCGCTGAAGAGCCTCAAGGTCGACTTCCCGCGGCGCGTCCAGAATGGCCACGCGACCGTCCGGACGCCGCCGACCTGCCCGAAGTCCGGCTACTGGACGATCACGACGGACTTCACGTATGTGGACGGGGTGACGCAGACCCTCGAGTCGCACTCACCGTGCCACGCGAAATCGATGCCGAAGCCGCACAGGCACAAGCGCCACAGGAGCCACCGGCACAACCGGGACTGGCACAGGGTCGACTGATCCGGGCGCCGCGGCCGGCGCGCGGCACGAGCGCGCCTGGGATACTCGGCCGCGGGATGCGGGAGGTCCCGACAGGGGTCCAGGGGCGCCTTGGCGTCGCGGTCGCGGCGATCGCGACCGCTCTCTGCTGCGCCGCGCCGGCGGCGGCCGCTCCGGTGACCCTGCGCGACGTCACGATCCCCGCCAGCGATGGGGTCAACCTGTCGGGGGACGCGTACCTGCCCGGCGCGCGCGGGCGCTATCCCGCGATCGTCGACATGGAGCCGTACGGCCGCTCCACGACCACCACCTACTTGAAGGACGGCTACGCCCACGTGAACACCGACGTTCGCGGCAGCGGAAAGAGCGGCGGCGCGCTCTGCCTCCTCTGTTACCGCGAGCAGCTCGACGTCCGCGACGTCGTCGAGTGGGTCGCCCACCAGCGCTGGAGCAACGGCAAGGTGATCCTGAACGGCTACTCGTACTCGGCGATCACCGCACTCCTCGGGGCCGCCCTTCGCCCGCCTCACCTCGTGGCCGTGATCGTGGGCCACCCGCCAACCGATCCCTACCGCGACGTGATCTGGCAGAACGGCCTCTACGACCAGGGCTTCGTGGCCCAGTGGTTCGCCGGCCAGACAGTCGCCCAGTCGCTCGGGATCGGCCCCCAGCGCCAGATCACCGACCGCACGCAGCAGGAATTCGTGCTGGAGACGCGGGAGCTGCCGCTGGACGGACCCGTCTACCGGGAGCGGTCGGTGCTCCTCAGGGAGAAGCGGATCAGGGTCCCGACCTACATCTACACGGGCTGGGCCGACATGTTCTCGCGCGGCGACATGTGGTTGATCGACGGGTTGGCCGCGCGCCACAGGCTGCTGTGGATCGACGCCAGCACACATCACGGCACCGGCCGCGGCGGTGAGGTCGACGCGCCCTACCAGCAGGGCTCGCCGGTGGGCGGGCTCACGTCGCTTAGCTCGGAGCCGCCCAAGGGCGAGGTACTCCGGTGGCTCAATCGCTTCGTGAAGGGCAGGCGAAACGGGATCGACCGCAAGCCGCGCGTCCGCTACTTCGACATGGGGGACCGCACCTGGCACTCGGCCCCGAGCTGGCTGGCGGCCACCAAGTCGAGGCCGCGCCTCTACCTCTCGGGCGCGAAGAGCGGCACGGCCCACTCACTGAACGACGGGACGCTGTCGCGGACGCCGCCGAGGGGGCGCGACTCCTATCAGGAGTCCTACGTGTACGACCCGACGGCCGGCAGCTCGATCCCGATCGACCGGGAGGGACCCGACGGCTTCCTGCCCTACGCCCCGCTCGACCAGCGGTTCGACGAGCCGCACGGACTGACCTACACCACGCCTCCCCTGAAGAGGCCGCTCCACGTGGCGGGTCCCTCGGAGCTCCGCTTCTGGGCGATCACCGAGGCCAGCGACATGGGCTGGGTCGGCCGGCTCGTGGACGTGGCGCCGGACGGCAGCGCCCGCATGATGACCCAGGGCTGGCTCAGGGCCAGCTTCCGGCGGGTCGATCCGAAGCGCTCGCGTCCCGGCGCGCCCTACCTGCCCGACGACAGGCAGGTGCCGGTCTCGATCGGGCTCCAGACGCTCTACCGGATGGACATCTGGCCGATCGCCTGGACGCTCAAGCCCGGGCACAGGCTGCGGCTGTGGCTGAGCTCGTCCGACTCGCCAAACCACGAGCCGCTGCCCGTGGCGGGCCGCAACATCATCCTCCACGACTCGACGTATCCGGCGCAGCTGATCCTGGGCACCAGGCCGTAACGGCGCCGCGCGGTAGCGCGCCTCATCCTTGGTAAGTGTCGTAGCGTTTCGGGGGTGACCGACGAGCGTGAGCAGCCGTTGCGGCTCAAGGTCGTCGAGGGACCCGACGCCGGAAGGGAGTTCGGTCTCGACCGTTCCGCCGTGATCGGCCGGAGCGCGAGGGGCGCCGACCTCGTACTGCACGATCCGGAGGTCTCCCGGCGGCACGCGTCGCTCCACCTTGGTGAGCAAGGGCTGAAGATCGAGGACCTTCAGTCGACGAATGGGACGTTCGTCAACGACGAGCGCGTGACCGGCCACCGTCCGGTTCACCCGGGCGACCGTCTCAAGATCGGGACGACCGTGCTCGAGGTGGAGGTCGCCGCCGAGCTCGAGCCGGAGCAGGTCACCCCGGTCGAGGGCGCGGCCGAGGAGGCGGCGGCGGTCAAGGTCGAGGCTGATGAGGCGGTCCCCGAACCCACCGCGGAAGATGAGCCGACGGCGCTCGAGGTCACCGAGGAGCCGGCCGAGGAGGAGGTCGAACCGGAGGAACCCGAGGCCGAGCCTGAGGAGTCCGAGGAGCCCGAGCCCGAGGAGCCCGAGCCCGAGGTGGAGCCAGAGGTGGCCGAGGCGGACGCGGAGGCGGAGCCGGAGGAGCCCGAGCCCGAGGAGGCGGAGGTGGAGCCCGAGCCGGAAGAGGCCGAGCCGGCGGCGGAGGAGGCCGTCGAAGCCGAGTCCGGGGAGACGGCCGAGCCCGAGGAAGCGCCTGAGCCCGAGGAAGAGCCCGCCGCCGAGGAGCCCGAGCCCGCTCGGGAATCCGAGGCCCCGCCCGCCGGCGTGATGGAGGCGATCTCCGCGGCTGAGATCGCAAAGGACCTGCACGCCCGCGTGGTGGAGAGCTTCGGACCGGTGCTCCACGCCTGGAGCAACCGTGACGCGGACGAGATGCGCCCCTACGTCTCGGACGCCTACCTCGACCGCACACTCGACGCCCTCGAGGAGCTCGAGAACGACTTCCAGTTCAACTCGATCGAGGAGCTGGACCTGAAGGACGTGGCCGTTCGCCGCCCATCGGGCGACGAGGGCGAAGCCGTCGAGGCGTACCTTGCCTTCCTCGCGCGCGACTGGATCGAGGACCTCCGCACGGGCGAGGTCATCGACGGCGACTCCTCTGAGGTCAGGGCCTTCCTGGAGCGCTGGACCTTCGTTCGCGAGGGCCGGCGTGGCTGGGTGATCGATCGCGTGGAGTCCGTCTGGACGGGCTCGCTCGACGATGCAGCCTCACAGGCTTGGCCGGGACTCCCGCCGGCGACCTACTCGCGGCGCCGCCGGCCGTCGACCTGGCGTCGATGGGACGGGGAGCGCTGGGTGACCGACCGCCCAGAGACGGCGGCTGCCCCTACGGGATGACGTCCCAGCGATAGGCCTGCGATCCCTTCGTGCAGCGGTAATGCTGCGGATCGATCCGCTGGCACGTGAACCCGCCGGGTGTCTTCGTCGGATGGCCGGCGCCCACCGCCTTCCCCTGCTCCGCCGCCGCGGCGCCGCAGGTGATGTTCCGTACAGACGAGATGAAGCTCTTCTTCCGGAAGAACGTCTTGCAGTCCTTGATCCCGCCCGTGGGGGTCGGGATGGGCCCCCGGCGCGGCTTGGTCGGCGCCTTGCGAGGATGCTGTCCGCCCGCTGCCGCCGCCCGCGCCGCGCGAACGCCGGCGCGTCGACCGCGCGCGGCGAGCTCTCGCCGGGCGATCAGGAAGGTGCGTCGCTCTGCGGCCCGCTTCGCCGCCGCGGCCTCCTTCTTGCTGTGGCGCCCCGAGTGGCCGAGCGCGTACCCGCCCAGCCCCGCGAGCACGACCACGAGAGCGGCGAGCACGCCCGTGATGGGGCCGCGCCAACCGCCGAGGCCGCGCCTGTGGTGCACGGTGGGGCTGGTCTCCTGCGGCGAGGGCACTCGCGACAGCGTCATTTCCCGCCTCCGCGCGACGCCGTCCTCAACGCCGCCCTGTACGCCTGGCGGTACGCCGCCGTGTAGACGCTGCGGTCGGCGGCGGCGCGCGCCCTGCCGGCCTGCTCGCCTTGCCGCCTGGCCTTATCCATGTCGGCGCCCTTCGATTTTCCAGCCGCGTACCCGCCGCCGGCCGCGGCGAGAACGCAAAGGCCCGCTACGAGTGACCTCCCCATTGCGGGCGAAAACCTAGTGCAGAAGGCGCGCGCCGCGCGAGGGCTCGAGTTCGAGGGCGCCTTCGGGGGGCTCGCGCCGGGGTGGGAACAGGGCCAGGACGCTTCCGCCGAACCCGCCTCCCATCATGCGCGCGCCCGCGGCCCCCGCGGCCGTCAACTGCGCCACGGTTCGCTCGACGGCGTCCGTCGAGGCCTCGTAGAGATCGCGAAGGCTCCTGTGCGAGGCGTCGAGCAGCCGGCCGACCTCGGCGAGGTCCGAGCGCTCGAGCGCCGCGATCGTCGCGTCCACCCGGTCATTCTCCTCGAGCACGTGGCGGACGCGCCGGTCGAACGGCGCGGGAAGTCCCGCCGCGGCGTCTGCGGTGGCGTCGCGCAGGCTCGCCAGGCCCAGCAGCTCGGCGGCCCGGTCGCACTCGGCGCGGCGCTGGTCGTAGCCGGAGCCAGCGGCCAGCGAGTGCTGCTCTCCCGACCTGACAGCCACGAGCCGCCAGTCCCCGAGCACCAGCGGAACGCGCTGCACCTCGAGTGTCCGGAAGTCGATCCGCAGCGCGTGCCCCTCCTCGCCCAGCAGCGAGGTGATCTGGTCCAGGAGGCCTGTGCGGGCGCCCACCCACACGTTCTCGACCCGCGAGCACAGCCTCGCGAGCTCCACGCGGTGGTCGGGCGGCCGGAGCCCCGCAGCACCGATGAGGGCCAGGCAGAGCGCGGTCTCGAGCGCCGCCGACGACGACAGCCCGGCGCCCTCGGGAAGCGTGCTCTCAATTTTGAGCCCAACTGGTCGAAGTTCGAACCCGGCCGCACGGAGCTCCGCGACCATGCCTCGCACGAACGCCTCCGGCTCGCCGGCGATTTCGCCGGAGCGGGGCTCCGCGGTGACCGTGACGCCGTACTGGAGCGCGAACGCCAGGCTGAGCCCGTCGTTGTAGTCCGTGTGCTCGCCGATCAGGTTGGCGCGCCCCGGCCCGAAGGCGGCAGCGCCTATGCCCTGCGTGCCCAGGTGATCGCCCAGTCGGCGGGTGCGCGGGCGCGCCCGCTGAGACGGAAGCGCACCGTCCGCCCCACGACGGAGTGGCCGACCCGGCGGCCGTTCACCCACGTGACCAGGGATGCCGCCGGCGCGGACGAGGGCAGTTGCACAGCGAGCCGCACCGAGCCCTTCTGCTGGAGCACGAGGTACCCGCGCGCCCGCCGCGCCTCGTATGACAGGCCGACATCGGGAAAGCGCAGTGAGAAGCGGGCGAAGGGAAGGTGCGGGGCGATCGAGTAGCCGGTCGCCGTGGGCTCGATCCCGGCCAGCTTGATCGCGTCGAAGAGGCTCCAGGCGGGCTGGTGCATGATCTGGCCGTCGTAGTTGCTGCTGAGGCCCGTGCCGCAGATCTGCGGCGAGTCCGAGTAGAACGACCGGCACACGTCGTCCACCGAGATCGTCCCGTCCCAGTGCCTCGGGTAGGCCGTGGCGTGCGCGGCGAGCGTGTTGCGGCGGAACTCGTCGAACGCGTACCGGACCGCGTTCGGAACGATCCCCTGAAGCGTGCCGAGGCCCCAAGCGAGCACGCCGTCGATCGCGTACCAGCTGCCGCCCACCCAGACGGCGTTGTGCGTGCCCACGTAGTCGCCGATCGCCGGCTGGCTGTGCTCGGTCACCGCGGGATCGTTCGCGGCCGGCGACTGAGACGAGCCGATCTTGGCCGGCCCGTGGATCTGCCGCGGCGCGCCGACGCCCGTCAGGAAGCGGCGGACGTTCGCGACCAGCGTGTTCGCCCGCTTCGCGCTCGGCGCGCCCGCAAGAATCGCCCACGGCTGGGGCTCGCCGAAGATCGCTCCACGGCCGAGCTGCATCACGCCGGAGTAGCCGCGCGACAACCAGCCCAGGCCGGTCCATTCCCGCCGCGTGGTGGCCAGGTCGCGCGCGCCGCTCAAGCGGAGCTGCGCAGCGAAGGCGTGATCGCCGCGCGCGTCGGCGAGCTGGGCGAGCCGCGGGTACACATAGGCGAGCTGCGCGGTGACGAGCGTCGACTCCGTCATCTGCAGGAACTCGGTGGAGAAGTCGGACCAGTCACCCGTCGACCCCGTCAGGTAGTCGCCGTGCGGCCCGAGCTGGGCCTCCTGGTGCTGGTAGGCCAGCTTCAGGTGGTCCCACAGGGAGCCGCTGCCGCCGCCCTGGTAGCGGACCTGCTGGTCGAAGAAGGCGAGGTTGCGGCTGGCCAGCCCGTACTCGCTGGCCGCGTAGAGGAGCCACAGGTCGAGGTCGTCCGAGGTGCCGAGGTCGAAGCGCTTGCAGTTCTCGACCATCGCGTACGGGATCTGGCCCGCTCCCGGCGGCTGCTCCTGCGCCGAGTAGATCAGCACGTCGCGAGCCAGCGGGGGGTCGCTGTAGATGATCGGCAGCATGTGCTGGAGCGGATCCCGAAACGCCCCCTGGAACGAGTTGTCGTACTGGTAGTAGCCGCCCTGGGAGATGATGTGGCGTCCCTGGCAGTCCTCGTACGTGGCCCCGGATCGCAGCGTGTACGCGTCCCACTGGAGCTCGCGTGACAGCCAGGTGTTACCGCGGCCGAACGACACCTGCGGCAGCCACGCGGCCCAGCGGCGCTCGCTCCGCTTGAGCGGCCCCGACGCCCTGCGGTACTTCGACACGAGCGCGGCGATCCGCGCCGCGTGCGCCGCTCCGTACGCGTAGCGCAGCGTGATCGAGCGGTGCGGCCGCAGCGTGAGCGGCGCACGGAAGGCGAACATCGTCTGCCCGCTCGAGCCCTCCGGATTCGGCGGGGCGATGCTGTTCGTGAGATGGTCGGCGCGCACCGCGCCCGGCGACGCGCGGCCGCCGCTCCCGAAGAACGCGTTCGTGTCGGTCTCGAATCCGCTCACGGGGCCGCGGAGTGCGGCCGCGAAGATCGAGAGCGGGTCGTGGTCCTCGCTGTCGGGCAGCTGGGCGACCGAGAGCGTCCGGCGGGCCCGGTCGTACGACGGAGCGGCGAGACCCAGGTTGGTCTTGATCGACTGCTGGTACGGGTTCACGTCCCAGTACTCGAACCAGGAGACCCGCTTCGCCTTCCGGGTCGTGTTGCGGATCGTCACGTCGTGCAGGAGCAGCGGGTCGTCACCGAACGGCGCGTATACGAACTCGTGGACGTCGAGGCCCCGTGTCCGCACGTGCTTGCCGTAATACCCGACTCCGAACCTGCGTGCCCTGACCGCACTCGGCGGGCGGGCGTCGTAGAGCGTGCTGATCGTGCGCCCATCCACGCGCAGGTAGCCGAAGCCGCCTGTGAAGTGATTGCTGGAGGGCTGGTAGAGGTTCGCCCACTCGTAACGACGGTCCTGGCTCCACAGCTGCGTCCAGCCGTGGTTGAACGCGTCCGCCACCACGTGGTCGTTCCCGACCTGGTGCCAGGCGTCGTTGCGCCCGGCGAGCTCGGACTGCTTGGCGAAGGGCGACTTCAGCTCGTTGAGCGTGTACCGGTAGGCGGGCAGCCCGAACGCGTCCACGACCCAGCGTCCGAACACGCCGCTGCCGTGCGTCGACCGGATCGCGACCCGTGAGTGGGCGCGGGAGAGGCGGGGCGGTGCGCCGGCCGGCGCGGAGGCGGGTAGGGCGAGTGCGCACAGCGCGGCCGCGGCGAGGGCGGCCCGCCTCACCGCGTCTTCCCACCCCAATTGACGGCCCAGTCCGCCGGCTTACCGGCCCGCGTGGCGAGGGTGAACGTGACAGTCCCGCCCCCGACGTGGTGGCGCACCCGCCTGCGGCCCGACCAGGTCACGAGCGCGCGGCGATTCGCCCCCGGCGGGAGCTCCACCACGAGCTGCAGCGATCGGCCGCGCAGGGACGTGACATACCCGCGCATTCGCCGCTGCTCCGACGCGATCCCGATCTGCGGCAGCCGCAGGGAGAAGCGTCGGAACGGGTAGCGCGGCGCGATGCGGAAGCCCGCCTGCGTGGGCGTGATGCCGGCGAGCCGGATCGCATCCATCACCATCCAGGTGGGCTGCTCGGTGATCTGCCCCGCATAGCTCGTCGTGAGCGAGACGCCGCAGAAGTTCGTCTCCTTCGAGTAGAAGGCCTCGCAGGCGTCATCCACCGAGATCGTCCCGTCCCAGTGGTTGGGGAAGTGCGTGGCGTGGTTGGCGAGCGTGTTGCGCGTGTACTCGCTCCAGGCGAGCCCGCGCGCGTTCGGCACCTTCCCTTCCAGCGTCGACAGCGCCCAGGTGAGCCAGCCGTTCACGTCGAACCACGCGCCGCCCACCCACTCCGACGCGTTGTCCATCGTGGACCGCTGGTTCTCCGCGCCGAAGAAGTCCGGAAGCGGGAACAGCGAGTCGCCGGGCGTGGGCCCGCGCTCGGTGACGCCGGGGTCGTTGCGGGCCGGGGTGATCGCGGACCCGATCACGGTCGGCCCGTGGATCTGGCGTGGCGCATCGACGCCGTCGAGGAAGCGGCGGATGTTGCCCACCAGCGTCCTCGCCTGGGCGGCGCTCGGCGCGCCGGCGAGGATGGCCCACGGCTGCGGCTCGCCGAATATCACGCCCTGGCCCACCTGCCGCGCGCCGGAGTACGCACGCGAGTACCAGCCCCGGCCGGTCCACTCCCGCCTGAGCGTCGCCACGTTGCGCGCCCCGCTCGCGCGCAGCTGCTGCGCGAACGCGTGGTCGCCGCGAAGGTCGGCCAGCTCCGCGAGCTTGGGATAGGCGTACGCGAGCTGCGCCGTGACCAGCATCGACTCGGTCATCTGCAGGAACTCGGTGGAGAAGTCGGACCAGTCGCCGGTGCTCCCGCTGGCGCCGGTCAGGTAGCCGCCGTGCGGGCCCAGCAGCGACTCCTGGTGCTGGTAGGCGAGCTTTATGTGCTCCCACGCGCTAGCCGTGCCCCCCGCCGACTTGAACGGCAGCTGCTCGTCGAAGAACTTGGTGTCGCGGGTGGCTAGGCCGTACTCGCCTGCGGCGAGCAGGAGCCAGAAGTCGAGGTCATTCGAGGTGCCGAGATCCACGCGCTCGCACATCGGGCCGCTCCCGTACGGGAACTGCGCGCCGTTCACCTGCGGAGCCGGCTGGAAGCCGATTGCGTAGCGGAGGATCTCGCGCGCCAGCGCGGGGTTCGTGTACGCCATCGGCAGCATGTAGTGCGGCCAGCTGCGGAAGCCGAGGTTGTAGCCGAAGTAGTACTGGTAGTAGCCGCCCTGGGTGATCGTGTGGTGGCCGCAGAGCTCCTCGTACATCGAGGCGGAGCGCAGGAGGTAGGCGTCCCAGGTGAGCTCGCGCGCCACCCAGGCGTGGCCAGGTCCGAAGCTCGCCTTCGGGAGCCAGCGCGACCACGAGCGCTCGCTCGCCCGGAGTGGATTGGACCGCCGCCGGTACTTCGCCACGAGCGGGGCGATCTTCTGCCGGTGGGCCATGCCGTAGACGTAGCGCAGCGTGATCGACCGGCCGGGCTTGAGCGTGACCGGAGCACGGAAGGCGAACAGGGCGTTGCTCGGGTTGCCGGCGCCGGACGGCGGGGCGAGCGTCCCGCTGAGGCGGTCGCGGCCCACCTCTGCCGGTCTTGCGCGTGAGCCGCTGCCGAAGAACGCGTCCACCGAGGTCTCGAACCCGCGCACCGGGCCACGCAGCGCGGAGGCGAAGATCCAGAGCGGGTCGTTGTCGTTGCCGTACCCGCCCCCGGTCTGCGCGGCCTCGAGCGTCCTCGTCCTCCGGCTGTAGCTCGGCTGGTCCACGCCGCGGGTCCCGGGCTCCGCGATCGCCTGGTCGTAAGGGTCCACGTCCCAGTACTCGAACCACGACACCCGCTTCCGGCGGTGGGTCGTGTTCCTGAGCGTCACGTCGTCGAGCAGGACGGGGTCGTCGCCGTACGGCGAGTACACGACCTGGCTCAGGTCGATCCCGGCCGCGCGCAGGTGCTTGCGGTAGTAGCCGACCCCGAAGGCGCGGCCGAACCGGGAGCCCCTGGGCCGGTCGAGATAGAGCGAGCTGACCACCTTCCGGCCGACCTTGAGGTAGCCGTAGCCGCCCGAGTAGTGGCGGTCATTCGGTCGCCAGAGGTTCGCCCACTGCGACAGCCGGTCCTGGCTCCAGAGCTGCACGTAGCCGTCGTTGAACGCATCGGCCATCAGGTGGTCGTTGCCCACCTGGTGCTGAGCCTGCGTGCCGCCGGCCAGCTCGGGCTGGCGCGCGCGGGGGTCGCGTGCCTCGTCGATCCGGTAGCTGTAGAACGGCAGGCCGAAGCGGTCGAGGCCCCAGATGCCGAAGTGCCCGCGCGGTCGCGCGAGAGGAGCGGTGGCGCGGCTTGCGCGGGCAGCGGCACGGCAACCGCCGTGACGAGCGCGCCGGCGAGCGCGAGGCGCCTAGCCACGAAGCACCGCCGCGATGGCGCCGTCGGTCGCGGCGTGGAAGCGCGCGATCACGTCCTCCTTCGACAGCTCGGGATGCTCGAGCCACCAGCGGGCCACCTGCTCCCCCGACCCCACGATCAGGTGGCCGAGCAGCTCCACGTCCTCAGCTCGCACGGAGCCGCCCGCCCCGTTCACGTCGCGCATGATCAGCGCGGCCAGCACCTCGGCGTTGCGGCTGCGCATCTCGTTGACAGCGTCCATCGAGGCGTCCGCGTAGAGGAGCCAGGCCGAGCCGCGGTGCTCGTCGATGTAGTCGAAGTACGCGGCCACGACCGCGCGCAGCCGCCGAAGCGGGCTTGAGGCCTTGTCCGCCACCGCCTGGAGCTGCTCGAACAGGCGCGCCCGGCCGCGCTCGAGGCACGCTTCGTAAAGCCCCTCCTTCGACCCGAAGTACTGGTAGAGGAGGGCCTTGGTGATCCCGCTCGCCTCCGCGATCTCGTCCATCGACGCGGATCGGAACCCGCGCATGCCGAAGATCCGCTCGCCCGCGTCGAGCATCTGCTCCTCGCGCTCGCCGCGCGGGAGCCGGCGGCGTGCCGGGGTGGCGGTGGTCATTGCCCGATCCGTACGGTCGTCCTGAACACCTTGGTCACGGCACGGCCTTGCCGACGGTGACCGTGTAGACGTGCCCGGCGCGGTAGAGGGGCGCAGTCGCGACCAGTGCACTGCCGCTTCCGCTGAGCGTGAAGCCCGACCGGCTCGCGTCCTCGAGCCGGCTCCATTCGAGCGCCGCGCGGTTGATCGACACGCGCCAGCCGTAGACCTCGTACACGGGCTCGACCGCCTGGAAGGTGAACGGCGAAGGGGCACGCGGCGGGTGCGCAAAGGCCGCCATGAGCGTGGGCAGCGTCTCCCTCAGGTCACGCTGCCAGTAGGGCCAGTTGTGACCGCCGGGCCCGTAGTCGTCCCACACGTTGGGAATCCGGAGCTGCGCGAGCTTCTGGTGGAGATCGAGGCTCGCCTGGTGCACGTAGGCCTCGATGGGATCGCCGCCGCCGTAGGGCCCGCCGGGCTGGCCGTTGCCGGTCCGGATGGTCAGCTTCAGTCCGCGCAGGTTCCCCGCGAGGTCCCACGGGTTGTGGGCGCGCCAGCGGACCTCCTGCGTCTGGCGCGGCCCCCAGGTGGCGTAGGGCGCCCCGCCGTCGAACGTCGACTCGTCCGCCTCGCCCGTGGGCGGGTACTCGTTGGTGTTCACGGCACCGGAGAAGCTCGCAGCGGCCACGAACTGGTCCGGGTGGCGGGCCGGATACGTCATGGCGCCGAAGCCGCCCATCGACAGCCCCGCCGTGGCGCGCCCCCTGCGTGATGCGATCGTCCGGTAGTGGGCGTCGATCCACGGGATGAGCTGGCGGACGTGGTAGGTCTCCCACTCGGGCGGGCCGCCCATCCCGTTGTTGAACCAGTCGCTGTAGAAGCCGCCGTTCCCGGCGTTCGGCATGACCACGATCAGCGGCAGGCCGGCGGTGAGGTGCTCGGCGTCGCCCTTGTCGGTCCACGAGCGGTAGTCGTCGACGGAGCCGTGCAGCAGGTACAGCACGGGGTAGCGCCGCTTCCCGCTCGTCCCGTACCCCGCCGGCAGGAGCACGCGCGCCTTCGTGTCGCTGCTCAGCGCCGGCGTCTGGAAGGTCAGCTCCACGAGGCGCGGGTCGAGCCGCTGCGAGCCGATCAGCCTGAGCTGGGAGGCGGACGCGGCGGCGGGCATGAGGGCGAGGGCCACCGCGATGACGCTCGCCATCCGCAGTCCGCGCCGAAGCGCGCCGTATCGCTCCCCCATTCCTGCCCCGCCCGTCCGTAGCTAACTGACGGGAAGTTATACATCAGGAAAGCGGACCGCCCGCCGGTTGCGGCGGGCGGTCACAGGGACGGAGCTTGCCGCGGGCTACTAGCCGGCGAAGAGCGTCTCGAGCGTCGAGCGGAAGGTGGCCATCGCGGCCGCCAGGTCGCTCCGCAGCTGGGTCTCCGCGGCTTCCAGGTCGGCGCGTATCTGTACGAGCGCCTGCTCGAATGCCGCACGTGCGTCGCTGCAGGCCTGGCTGTCCTCCTGACCGTCGCACGCGGAATGGAGGGCCGCCGAGGCATCGGTGTAGGACGCGATGGCGGCCTGCCGGGCGCTCTCGAAGGCCGACTGGGCAGCCGTCGTGTCAGCCGTCAGCTGATCGCACGCGGCCTGAAGGGCCGCCTGCTTGTCGGCGGGGGCATACGACACGTAGTCGGCACAGCTCGCGGGGTGGTGATGCTCGCCCTCGTCGCCGGTGTTGTCGCCGCCACCCTGGTCGCCGCCGGTGCCGCCGCCGCCGGAGGGTGGGGCGAGCGCGGCTTTCACCGCGGTCTCGAACGCCCCGGCCGCGGCGAGCAGGTCGGCCTTCTGCTGCTTGCGGGCGGCACGCACCTCCTTGCGGGCCTGGCGTCGCGCGGCCCGCGCCGCGTCGCGCGCGTCCTGGCAGGCCTGGGTGTCGCCCTGACCGTTCGCGCACGCGGCGTGAACCGCGTCGCGCGCCTGCTTCACCTCGGCGCGCGCGGCATCCACCGCGTCGCTGAACGCGGAATGGGCCGCGTCCGCCGCCGCCTGGAATTGGGTACAGGCCGCGGCCACGGCAGCCTTCTGATCGGCCGTGAGGTCGGTGCTCTGGGCGGCCCCGGTGCAGAGGCGGTCGGGCGAGGCGCCGCGGTGGTGCCGCGGCTTCGCCTGACTGACGGGCGCGGCGACCAACATCGCGGTCGCCGCGACGCAAATCATCAGCGCGCGGAATGTGTTCCTCGTTTGCAAGGTGGGACTCCTGACTGAAGCGACTCGCTTGCGCGAAGGCTTCACGCCCCGCGCCCTGGGAAGCAGGGTCGGCCGCCGACATGCGGATCACGAACTTGCCAGGGGTCGAGACGAACATGCGTCGAGACGAGCCAGGGGCACTCCGGCGATACTCGTGGGGAGCCATGACCCCCAGATCGGTAGACGAGCTGCTTGCGGATGCGAGGCGCCGGCTGGAGCGCCTCGACCCGCAGGAGGCGTACGAGGCGATCTCGCGGGGTGCCGTGCTCGTGGACATCCGATCCGAGTCCCAGCGCGCCCGCGACGGCGTGGTGCCCGGCGCACACGTCGTCGCCCGCAACGTGCTGGAGTGGCGCGCGGATCCGGCGTCCGAGTGGCGGGATCCGGCCATCGCCGACCCGTCACGTCAGGTCATCGTGATGTGCGACGAGGGCTACCAGTCGAGCCTCGCCGCGGCCACGCTCCAGGAGCTCGGGATCGAACGCGCGACCGACCTGATCGGGGGGTTTCAGGCCTGGCGCAAGGCGGGCCTCCCGGTGAGCTGATCCTGCATACTGCCCGCGTGGGTCCCGGGCCACAGAACCGGGCGTTCCGGCGATGATCCTGGCGCCCCTCTTCGGCACGGTCGCCGGGCTGCTCATGCTGGCCGGCCTCCTCAAGCTCCGCTCCCCCGCGCGCGGGAACGACGCCTACCCGGCGCCGGGCGCGGCCCTCGGCGTTCGCGGAACCCGCATCGCGGCCGTGGCTGAGATCGGGCTCGGCTGCGTCGCGCTCGCCGCGCCCGGACGGGTGGTCGCCGCCACGTGCGGCGCCGCCTTCGCCGCTTTCGCCGCGTACACGATCCGCCTGATGGCCGCCTCGGACGGGCCGGCGGATTGCGGGTGCTTCGGCGAGTCGGGCGGCACGGTGGGCCCGGGCCACGTGCTGCTCGACCTGGCGTGCGCGGCCGTCGGGCTCGGGGCCGCAATCGCACCGCCACGGACGCTCGCCTCCATCGTCGCGGAGGCCCCGCTCACGGGAGCCGTGCTCGTGTGCGGTATCGCCGCGGCGGTCTACGCCCTCTACCTCGCGTACACGGCACTGCCGGAAGCCTGGAGCGCCTACGCCGGGGGCGCGCAGCGATGACGGAGCGCATCACCGAGGGCGCGGCCGGGCTGCTCGAGCGGCGCACCTCACGGCGCGGCGTGCTGGCGCGCGCCGCCCTCGCCGCGTCGGCGCTCGCCGTTGCCCCGCTGCGCTACCTCCTGCGACCGGGGACGGCGTGGGCCGCGATCGGCCCGGGGAACTGCTCGGGCGGGCTCTGCACCGACGGCTACACCGCCTTCTGCTGCGAGATCAACCACGCGAGCAACACCTGCCCGCCGCACACCTACATCGCCGGCTGGTGGAAGTGCACCGCCTACCGCGGCCACGGCCTCTGCGACAGGGAGGGCGTCCGCTACATCGTGGACTGCAACCGGATCCCGGGTGAGGACTTCCCCGGCGGCTGCCAGTGCGCCAACGGAAGCTGCAGCAACCGGCGCGTCGATTGCAACCACTTCCGCTATGGGCAGTGCAACACGCAGGTCTCGGGGACGACCGAGGTGGCGTGCCGGCTGATCGTCTGCCAGAACCCCTCACGTATCCCGGGCTTCAACTGCAACAGCTCACTGAAGGTCGACGACGCCACCTGCGGTCACGAGGCAGGCTGCCTCGACCAGGCCGAGCAGCTGGGCGACGGAGGAGGGGCGTAGCCGGTGACCGCGCTGGTCGTCTGCGAGACGCTGCTGCTCGTGGTGCTCACCGTCCTCGTGGCGGGCCTCCTGCGAAGCCACGCCGAGATCCTGCGGCGGATCGGCCCGCCGGACGGCGAGGTCGGCGACGAGGAAGCCCTGCGCCTTCGCCGGCATGCCCCCGCGCGGGGCGAGGGCGAGCTGGCCGCGCCGGACGTGGCGGGGGCAACGCTCGCCGGTGACGGCGCCAAGCTCTCGCTTGCACCGGGGGCGCCCCCAACCCTGCTGGCCTTCCTCACGAGCGGATGCTCGAGCTGCGCGCAGTTCTGGGAGGCCCTCGGCGCGGATGGCGCCGACGAGCTGCCGGGCGACGTGCGGGTGGTCGCGGTGACCAAGGACGGCAGCCACGAGAGCCCCTCCCGGCTCCGCGAGCTCGCGCCCGAGGGGCTTCCCGTGCTCCTGTCATCCGCGGCCTGGGCCGACTACTCCGTCCCGGGCGCGCCGTACTTCGTGTACGTGGAGGACGGCGTGATCCACGGCGAGGGATCCGCCAGCCAGTGGCCGCAGCTGGCGTCGCTGCTTCGCGACGCCGTGGCCGACGCCAGGCTGGCCGCCGGGCGCGAGCCGGCCGGGTCGGCGGGCGAGCAGAGAGCCGCGCGAGCCGACGAGGTGCTGCGAGCCGCAGGCATCGGGCCCGGGCATCCGAGCCTGTATCCGGCCGGGCGCCCGAACGGAGAGCTCGACCCGTGACCGCGGCGGCGGCGCTGGCGCTGGCCGGATCCGTGTCCGCGCTGTTCGCCGGCGTGTATTCGGCGTGGTCCCCGTGAGGCGAGTCGATGCTCGCGAGCATCACCCCGCTCGGTGAGCGGGCACGCGGATCTCGATGGAGCTTGACGGTGGGGTTCTTCCTAGCCGGATCGACGCTGACCGGCGCGGCAGCGGGAGCGCTGGTCGGCGAGCTGGGTCGCCTGGTGTGGCGCTCCGGTCCCGCAAGCCACGCGCGGATCGGCGCCCTCGCCGTCGCGCTAGCAGCGGGGCTCGCCCTCGACCTCGGCCGGAGGCTGCCGACGTGGCGGCGCCAGGTGAACGAGGACTGGCTTCGGGAGTACCGGGGCTGGGTCTACGGCGTCGCCTTCGGCGGGCAGCTCGGCGTGGGCGTGGGCACGATCGTGACCACCTCGCTCGTCTATGTCACCCTGCTCGCCGCGTTCCTGACGGGCGGGGCGGGAACCGGCGCCGTGATCGTGGGGCTCTTCGGCGCCGCCCGCGGAGCGACCCTTCTGGCCGGCGCTCGGGTGCAGCGGCCGGACGACCTTCCGCGGCTGCACCGGACGATCGACGCCTGGCGGCCGCGAATTCGGGCCTGGACGCTGGCCGCGCAGACGGTACTGGCCGTCGCGCTGATCGCAGGACTGGGGGCCTGAGGGCGCGGTGATCGTCTCCGCGCATGGGATCTCGGTGGACCTGCACGCCGCCAGCTTCGCGCTGCCGTTCGACGACGGGGAATTCGGGACCGGCGCAACCGGGCGCATGCCGCCCGGAGGCGCCTTCCTCACGATCACCGAGTACCGGCCCAGGAAGGGGCTGGTCCCCGGCCGGGGGCTGTTCGCCCCGCACGCCATCCCGCTGCCGATCCCACGCGCGCGGTTCCGCCCCAATCAGCTCCTCGTCGCGCGCCGCGGCCAGCGCGGCTACCAGCACTTCTTCACGGAGTCCGGCCGGCCGTTCTGCCTGTACGCGGTGATCCACGAGCCGCGGCTTGGCGCGGCCCGGGCGGACGTGGGCGTCGTGAACGACGTCCTGAAGAGCCTGTCGATCGAGCGGCGCTAGCGCGCCACGGTTATCGGCTTGCTGGCCGTGCCGGTCAGCCCGTTCTGGTCGGTGACGGTGAGCGTGACCGTGTAGGGGCCCGGCGCCGCGTACCTGTGCGACGGGTTGCGCTCCGAGCTGCTGCCGCCGTCGCCGAAGTCCCAGTGCCGCGTCCTGATCGGGGACTTGCCCGCTCCGCGCGTGGAACGGTCGGTGAAGGACTCCGTCTGGTTGGCCTGCGGGCTCGCGTCGAAGTTCGCCGTCGGCGGGCCCGGCAGCGACTTCACCTTCCCGGTGTAGCTCGCCCCGTCGCGGCCGAGGTCGCCGCCGCACTCCGTGTGGCTGATGCGGTGGGCATTGGAGTAGCGCGCTGTGATGTTCGTGGCGAAGGGCTCGGTCTGGATCGTCGTCGCCTTCGTGACCGCCACCGTGATCTTGAACTTGGCCTCGCCGCCGTGCTTGTACACACGGCCCGCGCAGCGCAGGGAGAAGAAGAACCGCCCGTGGCCCGCCCAGGTCCCGGGCCCGGTGCGCGTGAGCGTGAGCTTGTCCACGCGGTGGTGCGCACGCTCGCGGCGCAGGAACACCGACTTGCAGAAGGGGCCGGGCGCGCAGGTGGACTTGAAGCGCCACTTCCGCTTAACGCTCTGGCCCTTGTGCTCCTCCTTCACGTTGTCCGCGCGCGTGATCTTGCCCTTCATCGCGAACTCGCCCTGGAGGCGGGCGTCGACCGCGCCGGCGGCGTGCGCCGGCCAGCCGAGCGCGGCGACCGCGGCCGCTGCCGCGAGGAACTTGAGCCGCCCGGCCATCAACAGCACGATGCCATGATCTCGTCCTCGTGGACGCGCCCGTTGCACGTGGCCGCCGTGCGGTTTCCCACCGGCTCCGCTCCCGCTGGACCGCGCTGGCGGCGATCGCCTGCGTCGGGATCGCTGCGGGCACGCTGCTCGAGCCGCTCGGCTGGAACCAGACCTCGCACTTCGCCCTGATCCGCGCCCTCGACGACGGCACGGCCCACATCGACCGCTACCACAAGCTCACGGGCGACCGCGCGCGCTACCACGGCCACTGGTACTCGCCCCGGGCCCCGGGGCTCGCGTTCGTGACCCTGCCGATGTACGAGGCGCTGGAGGCAGTGGGAGCCACACACACGCTGCGGGACAACATCGGTGGTCGTAACAACTCCGAGACGATCTGGTTGCTGGGCATCTGGGGCGCGCTGCTCCCGGCGGTCGCGCTGATGCTCACTGTGCGCTGGGTGGGAAACCGGGTGGAGCCGGGCTTCGGCACGCCCGCGGCCGTCACGCTCGGGCTCGGGACCATCGTGCTGCCCTTCTCCACGGTGCTCTTCGCCCACGTCCTGTCGGCCTGCCTCGGGTTCGCCGCGTTCGCCCTGCTCTTCCGCGCACGCCACGGCCCGTCGCCCGGCCGGCTCCGGAGCTATGCGCTCGCGGGCGCCTGCGCCGGCTACGCCGTCACCACCGAGTACGCGCTCGCCCTCGTCGCGCTCGCGCTCGCGGTCTACGGGCTCGCGCAGGGAGACGTGCTCAGGCGGGGCGCGGCCTACCTCGGCGGGTTCGTGGCCGGGCTGGTCCCGCTCGGGCTCTACAACCAGCTCGCCTTCGGCTCGGTCTTCCATGTCGGCTACGCCGATGTGCCCAACCAGCAGTCGGGGTTCTTCGGCATCAACATGCCGCGGCCGGGGGTCATCGTCCAGCTGCTCCTCTCCTCGCACGGGCTGCTCACGCTCTCGCCAGTCGTGGCCATGGGCATCGCGGGAACGGTGCTCCTGTACCGGCGCGGGTACCGGGCCGAGGCCTTCCTCATCGCCGCGATCGGGTTCGGCTTCCTCCTCTACAGCTCCGGCTACTTCCTGCCATTTGGCGGCGCCGTTCCCGGGCCGCGCTTCCTAATCGCCACGCTGCCGTTCGTGTGCTTCCCGCTGGCGCTGGCCTACCGGCGTTGGCCGGGGCCGACGATCGCGCTCGCGGCCGCGTCGATCGTGGCGCTCGGAATCCCGATGATCACGCGGCCGCTGCCGGGCGCGGAGACGGACCTGCGCACGTGGACGTGGCTGCTAGAGAAGGGGCACCTCACGCCGACCGCGGTGAGCATCTTCAAGATCCACAACGAGTGGGCGGCGCTGATCCCTACGTTCGCTGCCGCGCTCGCGGCGCTGATCCTGGCGGTCCGCGCGGCGCCTGGGCTGATCGTTGGGTGGCGCTCGCTCGTCGCCGGCGCCGTCCTCGCGATCGGATGGGCAATCTTCGCCGCGGCCGGTCCCAACCGGCTCGGCATCGACCGCGCCGCGGCCAAGGCGCTGGTTGCGGACCTCCCCGGCGGGCACGTGAACGGACTCGGCCGGGACCCGCTGACCCACATCGTCCTCTACGCGCTCGTGGCGTGCGCGCTGGCGCTCGTATCGATGCGCGTGGTGAGCGCCGCACGCGAGCGCCGCGGAGTGGACGCGGCCGCGGCGGCGACTCCGCCCCGCGACCAGCTGCGGCACGAGCCCGTGGGGGGCACCGCCCGAGTCTGAGCGGGCCGAGGCCTTGCTCGGCCGAACGTCCACCGCGCGCGCTGTCCAGGCGTCCAGCGGAAACGAGCCCGCTGCAGCGTTCCGGCCACATCGCCGACGACAAGGGTCCCGGTCCCAACTCGGAGGTCCCAGCCTTGAGACGCTCAGGAATCGCACTCTTCGTCGCCGCCGGCGCGCTCGCGCTGCCGGCCAGCGCAGCCGCCAAGCCGTTGCACGCATCCGTGCTGCGGCTCGACCGGAAGCACCACACGGCGCGCGTCGTGACGGCGAACCACACGGTCCGCTCGTTCCGA
>VAWV01000249.1 GCA_005883295.1 Actinomycetota bacterium | reverse complement strand
CCACCACCCACTGGAGCGCGAGGTTGCGCGCATACAGGTCGCGCCACCCGGCGGACACGCCCTCGAAAAGCGAGAGGGCGCCGGGCTGGTTCTTCTGGCAGAAATGCCGTCCGTGCGCATCGCTGTACACCGGAGCGGAGGGACCGATGGTGGTATCGACGTGCTCGCTGTCCTCGAAGCAGAAGCCCACCTTCAGGGCGGGCGCCACCAGGTGCTTGCGGTCGCGACTCGACAGCGAGTAGCGGGCCACGTTCTGCAGGTGCCAGTGATGGTGCCCGTCTGCGTTCGAGTAGAAGAGCTGCGCGTTCGCAGGCATGGGATCGTCGTGGAAGCTCCCGTCCGAGCGGTACAGGCGCTGCATCGGCGGCAGCGGCTGCAACGTGCTCGCGCGCGAGGCACGGATGTCCAGGGCGCCCGCGCCGGCGTTGTGCACGTAACCGTCGAAGCGCAGCAGGAGGTCGTGCGAGCCGTCCGGGTACGCGTAGTAGTCGAGGAGCGGGTGGGCCGGCGGGTCGGCGACCAGGTCGGGGAGGAGGTCCGCTGGGCCGGCGGCGCGCGCGAAGGCACCTCCGCCGGCCGCCCCGGCAGCGCAGAGGGCGGCGAGGAGGAGCATCCCGGCGCCGAGCGAGACGGCTCTCCACTTCACCGATCCAGTCTGGCATCGCTCCCCCGCCTCTGGCAACGACTCGAGCCGAAGGTGTCAGCGTGCTGCCTCCGCGGCCTGCTGCTCGCGGCCGCGGCGGATCACCTCCTTGAAGCTGCGGATGTTGAAGATGGTCACGAGCGCGATGAACCCGAGCCCGAGAGCGAATGCGGCAAGCGCGATCTGCTGGCCCACGGAGTAGGCGGCGACGGCGCTCGTCGACGCCGCGCCCGCGAAGACCGTCACGAGCAGGGCCTGCTGCACTCCCGCCCCGCCGGGGGTGAGCGGGACGATCGTCGAGACGACCTGCACCCCCTGGACCAGCAGCGCGTTGCGCACCGAGCCGCCGATGTGGAACGCCTCGAGCATGAAGTAGAAGGCGGTGAGCCGGCACACCCAGCTTCCCGCCTGCCAGGCGGCGACCTCGTTCAGGTAGCGGCGGCGATCGCGGAGGATCGTGTAGCCCTGGCGCACCCGGGCCCAGAAGGCCCGCACGCGCAGCGACAGGAGGGCCACCGCGAGGATGGCAAGGATGGCGAGCGCCGTGAGCACGAACAGCGTGAACTCGGGGTGCGACGCGAAGTAGGAGAGGTCGAATGCGTTGAGCTTCGAGAAGTCGGGGGGCTTCGGGAAGACCCCCTGGGAGAAGGCGAAGACCATCGCCAGGATGCTCACGACGATGTCGAAGAGGGTCGCGACCGTGATCGCTGCGGTGACCGTGGGAAAGGTCGATCGCTCGATCGAGCCCTTGGTCAGGAAGATCTGGATGATGTTCGCGGCCCCGCCCGGGACCACGTTCTTGAAGCCGACGGCGGCCACGTACGCCCCCCACACCTCGCGCCACTGGAAGCGCTCGCTCGGATAGGCGGCCCGCAGCGAGTTGAAGATCGCCCGGGAGCGCAGCACCACGTAGCCGGAGAAGAACAGGAGCGCGACCAGGAGCGCCAGCCAGTCGACGGCGGCCAGGTTCGAGAAGAACTGGTCGACCGAGTGGAAGAACGCGCGGAAGCTGTGGCCAAGGCCGGTGGCGAGGACGGGCACGCTCCGCAAGATATGCCGCGCCCGCGCCGCCGGCGCCCCCGACCGGCCGACGCCCGGTGCCCGAACCGACCGACGCGCTCTCCCGCGCGCTAGTGTTAGGGTCCCCTAATCAACCGGGCCCGGGAGGCCCCGGCACTGGAGCCGTAATTGTCATTCTCTGAGACCGTTCTGCTCGGCGCGCTCGCCGGGTTCACGATCTACCTCGGACTGCCGTTCGGGCGCCTGCAGCTGCTCGGCAACCGCGCCCGGGTGGGGCTCGCGATGTTCGCGGTCGGCGTGCTGGCCTTCCTCTTCGTCGACGTCTTCGAGCACGCCTTCGCGATCGTCGAGCGCTCGGTGACCGACCTGAAGGACGGCAAGACCGGGCTCGGGCGGCCGCTCGGGCTCACCGCGCTGCTGGCGTTCGGGTTCGCCGCGGGGAGCGCGGGCCTCGCCATGGTCGAGCGCCACATCAGGCGGCGGAATCCGCCGCCGGTCCAGGGCGCGTCGCCCGA
>VAWV01000248.1 GCA_005883295.1 Actinomycetota bacterium | reverse complement strand
CCCCGACGGCGAGGACCGCCTGCAGCAGCCCGTCGACGAGCGCGATCACGTCATCCTCGTCCACGAACGCCATCTCCATGTCGAGCTGGGTGAACTCGGGCTGGCGGTCGGCGCGCAGATCCTCGTCCCGGAAGCAGCGGACGATCTGGTAGTAGCGCTCGAAGCCGGAGATCATGAAGAGCTGCTTGAAGAGCTGGGGCGACTGGGGCAGCGCGTACCAGGAGCCGGGCTGGAGCCGGCTCGGGACGATGAAGTCGCGCGCGCCCTCAGGCGTCGAGCGGGTGAGCATGGGCGTCTCGATCTCCAGGAAGTCGGCCCCGTTCAGGTAGCCGCGTATTGCCTGCGCAAGGGCGTGGCGGAGCTCCACGTTCGCGCGCATCCGCTCGCGCCGCAGGTCGAGGTAGCGGTAGCGCAGGCGGGTGACTTCGTCGATCGTCCCCTCCTCGTCCACCTGGAACGGCGGCGTCTCCGCATCGGCGAGCTTGTGGAGCCCGTGCACGCTCAGCTCGACCTCGCCGGTCGGCATGCTCGGGTTCACGTTCTCCGGTTCCCGGCGGACGAGCGTCCCGTCCACCGAGATCACGTCCTCCGACCGGAGCGAGTGCGCTTCCGCGTGCGCCTCCGCCGCGTCCTCGGGGTGGAAGACGAGCTGGAGGATGCCGCTGCGGTCGCGCAGGTCGATGAAGATCAGCCCCCCGTGGTCGCGACGGCGGTGGACCCAGCCGGCGACGCGCGGCTCGGAGTCGACGTCGCTCGCTCGCAGGTCGCCCGCCCAGGCCGTGCGGTACGCGTTCGCGCGGGGCTGCTTCACGCAAGCTCCGCGACGGCGTCTTCCATCGTGGCGACGGCGTGCTGCTCGCCGCTGGCCATGTCCTTGATCTCGATGCTCTCGCCGACGATCACCACGTGGGCGGCGCCGAGCCGGTCGGCGTGCTTCATCTGTCCCTTCAGTGAGCGGCCGGCCTGCTCGAGCTCGGTCGCCACGCCGCGCGATCGGAGGTCGCGCGCGAGGGCGAACGCGGCCGCGGCGGCGGCGCCGTCGGCGAGGGCGACGAAGACGCTGGGGCGCGCCGGCTCCACGGGTTCCTTGGCGGCCAGGAGGATCCGTTCGACGCCCGCCGCCCAACCCACGCCGGGCGTGGCGGGCCCGCCGAGGAGCTCGACCAGGCCGTCGTAGCGGCCCCCGCCCCCCAGGGCACTCTGGGCGCCCAGCTCGGTGCTCTCGACCTCGAACACGGTGCGCGTGTAGTAGTCGAGGCCGCGGACGAGCGTCCCGTCCAGCTCGTACTCGAGGCCGGCGTCGTCCAGCAGCAGCCTTACTTCGGCGAAGTGCTCGGCGTCGTCCCGCGCGAGCCGGTCGAGCAGCCGCGGCGCGTCCCGCAGCGCGGCCTGCGTTCCCGGGTGGTCCGAGTCGAAGGCCCGCAAGGGGTTCCGGTCGAGGCGGCCCAGGACGTCATCGGAGAGCTGGTCCTCGCGCGCGCGGAGGTGCTCGCGAAGCTCGTCCGAGTACGCGCGCCGGGTCGCGGCGGTGCCCAGGCTCGAGACCCGGAAGCGGATCCCGCGCGCGCCGGCGAGCTCGAGCAGCTCCGCCAGGAGCAGGATGGACTCGGCGTCGAGGGAGGGGTCGTCGGAGCCAAGTGCCTCGACGCCTACCTGGGTGAACTGGCGATAGCGCCCGGCCTGGGGCGCCTCGTAGCGAAAGAACGGCCCCCAGTACCAGACTTTGACCGGCTGGGCCGCCTTGTGCATGCCGTGCTCGACGTAGGCCCGGCAGACCGAGGCGGTCCCCTCCGGTCGCAGCGTGAGCGAGCGCCCGCCCTGGTCGTCGAAGGTGAACATCTCCTTCTCCACGACGTCCGTGGTCTCCCCCACCCCGCGCTCGAACAGCTCGGTGGCCTCGAACACCGGGGTCTCGATCGGACCGTAGTTCGCGCGGCCGAAGATGGCCTCGGACAGCTCCAGCAGGCGCAGCCGCGCCCGCCCGTCGTCGGGAAGCACGTCGAAGGTGCCGCGCGGCGCCTGGACCTTCTCGGGCACTAGATGCCCATCTATTACCGAGCGAGCTCGACGAGGAAGGGGTTGCTCGCCCGCTCTGCACCGAGCGTCGTGATGCCCATGTGGCCGGGGTAGACGGTGGTCGTCTCCGGGAGCGTGTCCACCAGCATGCGAATCGACTCGAGCAGCGTGCCCCAGTTGCCGCCCGGGAGGTCGGTGCGACCGACCGAGCCCTTGAACAGGACGTCGCCGGAGAACACCACCTCCTCGTCCGCGAGGGAATAGGTCACGTGGCCGGGGCTGTGGCCGGGCGTGAAGAGCACGTCGATCTCGAAACCGGCCAGCTCCAGACGCTCGCCGCCCGCGAGCGTGTGCTCGGCGTCCCAGCTCTCGAACGGGCCGAGGTCCGGCCAGGGGACCCAGCGGTTGATGTCGGCCAGGACCGGCTTCTCGACCTCCGGGACCCAGA
>VAWV01000267.1 GCA_005883295.1 Actinomycetota bacterium | reverse complement strand
CGCATTCCCTGGGCGATCTCGGCGTCAGCCTTACCGGTCTCGCTGTCGGCGGTGAGGTTGAAGAGCACGAGCCCGACAGCGAACATCGGGATGACGACGATGATCGTGAAGAACAGCAGCAGCCTGCCGCGGAAACTCAAGCTTCTCCTTCCCTGGGCACCTTCAATTGTGCCCGGTGGAAGCACCCGGCCAAGCTCGTCTATTCGCCGATCGCCGAGCTTCTCCCGCCCTCGGCGCCCCCCTGCACTGCCGCTACCATCGTCGCGAGCGGGGCTATAGCTCAGCTGGAAGAGCGCCTGGATCGCACCCAGGAGGTCGGGGGTTCGAGTCCCCCTAGCTCCATCGCGGTAGTTGGTTGGTTACGAAACTGCTTGTAACGAGCGGCGCAGCGGTCAGGCGCTCGGTTGCGCCGCCACTGCCGATTTGAAACCGCCACCAGCCGCGAGTAGCCAGACGCCGATGACGATCCCCCAAATCTCAACGATGAAGAAGGGGAAGTAGGCCGGCGAGGCGACTCCGGCCACGCCGGCGACCAGGGTCAGCCAACGCAACCACGTTGGAAGCACGGTACGGGAGCCCAACATCAGAGCGACCAGGGCACCGCCCAACAGGATCGCGCCCGGACCAAAGATCATGACCACCCCCACTTCGGAGATCAGGTAGGTCACGGCGGGCGCAATCACAACGTGGCGGCCGCCGTAAGCGTGGGCGAGCGCGTCACCAAGAAGGATGCCCCAGCCGACCGCGAACGTCACGGCGGCGGCCAACCCGATGCCCCAGAAGGTCCGCGTCGCGCGGTGGTTGTTGGCCGCAACGCTGATCGCGTCGCGGAGGTACCTAAGCAGGCAAATCAGGCCCAGAACTGCCAGCAGAGCCAGGTAGGTCGAAACGAAAACGGCCGCGCGGTGCCCCTTCGCAACGTAGTCCACGGAGTCCGACGCCGTGTAGGTTCCTCCTGGCGGATTTGCCACGGAGAACGCAACCACAGTCAGAACGCTGAAGGCAATGCCCCCAACTCCCGCGAGAACAGTGGGTCGTCTCACCTGACCTCCTAGACCTCGGCTCGGCAGCGAGCGCCGTGTGATCGCGATCCTATGGCGCCAGTCCGGCGAGTTCAACCCTCGTGGTGAGTTCCATCTTCGACCAGCGACGGGACCACGCTGGTCCAGGAAGAGGAGCGGAAGTCCGGAACCTGCCGCCGCGCCTCACCGATCGCCGCGCCGGAAGCCGCGGAGCAATCTCAGGAACCCGGGGTTCGAGAGTCGTCCGGCTAACTCCACCAAACTTCGAAAGGTCGAAACCCCGGTTCTCGAAGAAGGGCCGGGGTTTCGGCGTCTCGGGCCGAGCGCGTTGGGGGTCTTCTCGTCGCGCTCGCGTCAAGGGCGTAAGGGGCGCACGGCCTCACTGCCATGACGGCCGGAGCGCTACGGAACCGAAGGTCAGAGGTTCGAATCCTCTCGGGCGCGTTACAAAGCGCAGCAAAACGACCAGTTCCAGCTCGGCCTGAGCGAGTGCGGTAGTGATCGCGCCCTTATTGCGCCCTTGTCAGAAGAGCCATGGCCAGTAGCCGGGCCTCAAGCCGCGTTGCTGCTTTGCGCGCGAAGCGGCAGCGGAGCCAAGCGGGCCGTCCACAAGGGAGGCCCTCGATACGTGGAAGCTAACCTCGCCTCAGTGGCCTATGTCGCCGAGGAAGCCAGGCAGGAGATGCTCGACACGCTTGGCGAGGCGATCGACGAGATCGCCGCGGCGCTCGCGGCGCTCGGCGAGGCCTACGAACAGCTCGGAACGCTCCCCGCGGACAGGCTCGAGGAGCAGCTCTTCCGCCCAGTCCAGGCGGCCTACGGACGTGCGAAGCGGACCCACGTTGGCTTCGCGCAGCGGCAGGCGCTACCGGGCCGAAGGTTTACTCCTGCGAATCCGGGCCTCCCATCGACCGGGATTAGAGGGTTCGTCGACAGCGCCGTCGTTTCGGTTGCCGAAGCTGATGCCGTGCTCGCCGAGCTCCAAGACTCGATGATGCCGGTCGAGGTAGGCGATGCCGAGCTCCGTGCGGGGTTGGCTGATGTGCGTGAGCTCCTGGGCGACGTGCGCGCCCGTGCGCGCGAGTTCGTTCGCACGCTCGGCCGCTAGGCCGCAGCGCGGGGCGTCGGCCGCCGCTGGATTTCGCGCAAAGCGGCAGCGCGTACCGAGGCGCGGCTCGCCGCTCCTTTGCATGGAAAGCAGTAGCGCTTCGTAAGGCGACGAGGGTTCGCGCCTCTCGCGCGAAGCAGAAGCCTCCGCTGCCTCGACTAGCGCAGACGCCGCTGTGCCCTTACCTCGCAGCGGCCGTCCCGCGCGAGGCGGGGGTGATCCCGATCGCGCGATAATCCTCGCGTGAGCCTGAGAGCCGCCGGCATCGAGGCGTTCGGCGACGAGGTGGCGCTTCTCGAGCTGCCTGAGCCGCCGCCGCTGGAAACCGGGCAGGTGGTGATCGAGGTCAAGGCTGCCGGCGTGGCGAACTGGGACGAGTTCGTCCGCACCGGCGATTGGGACGTGGGGCGCGTCCCGCCCTTGGCCCTCGGCGTTGAGGCCG
>VAWV01000266.1:4878-5237 GCA_005883295.1 Actinomycetota bacterium | reverse complement strand
ACTCGCTCACGCTGTCGCCGGCCAGCGCGTCGAGCCTCGGCTTCAGCTGTCCGTCGGGGCAGACGGTCACGCTGGTGTCGGTCAGCTACTCGAATGTGAGCGTGGCCGACTCGACGAGTGGAGCGTCGATCTCGATTCCGGGTACGTTCACGTACACGAACCCGAGCGCACCGCCGGTGCGGTAGCGCAGGGACTGTGGCGGAGGGGCGGGCGGGGGCCCGCCCTTCCGCCGCTTTCTTCTACGGAACCCGCAGCTCGTAGCCGCGGAGGCCGACGTACCACGCGCCGATCGGCGCCAGGACCGAACGCTGGAGCACCTTCGGCAGACCGGCGGCGAACGACTGCGAATCGGTCTGGTT
>VAWV01000266.1:0-4860 GCA_005883295.1 Actinomycetota bacterium | reverse complement strand
GACGTAGCCCAGGATGAACTCGCTCACCGGCTCGAACACATGGCGCATGACCAGGTCGTCGTCGCCGGCGTTCGCCGGGTTGGTGTGAGCGGTCCCAGCCGGGACCTCGAGCTCGTCGCCGGGAGCAAGCGACACGGCCCGACCGTCGACCTTCGCCCGCGCCTGCCCGGACTCCACCACGAACTTCTCCACGTAGTCCAGGTGCACGTGCGGGAGCGTCTTGCCGGTCCTCGGCTTGACGACGCGGCGCAGGTCGAGCACGTTCTCGCCAGCGGCAGGCGCGCGCAGCACCTCGAAGCTCGTGCCCGTGTCCGGGTTCTCGAAGCGGTCACCAACCTTCAGCATGCGGGTCCTCCGTGGTCGCTCGGGCCTATATTCGCGCAGGCGTGCCGAGCGGCTCACACACCCGTGCCCCGCGGTTGCGCTCTGTGCCCGCACCGCTCGCCGCCCTGCTCGCCGTCGTCCTCGTGTTCGGCGCCTCCTGGGCGCTGATGGTCCCGCCGGGGCAGCTCCCGGACGAGCCGAATCACATCGGCTACACCCAGTCGCTCGTCGAGCGGCACGCGTTCCCGGGCGGCGGCCATCGCACGCTCTCCACGGAGGAGGACCTCTCCCTCTACTACGCCCTCCGCGGCGACGTCACTCGCGACATCCTCAAGCAGCCGGCCTGGATCAAGGCCCCCGAGCGCCGCCTGCACTCGATCGGGCACCTGCCTGGGTCCGACGGTGGCGGACCCGTCCCCCAGGGTCAGAACCCGCCCCTCTACTACGCGTACGAGACGCTCCCCTACTGGGCGGTGGGCGGCAGCTTCTTCGATCGCGTGTACGCGATGCGCATCTGGTCGGTGCTGCTGCTGCTCGTGACCACGACGGGTGCCTGGCTGCTCGCGGGGGAGATCTTCGGGCGAAGGCGCACCCTTCAGCTCGCCGCCGCCGGCCTGGCCGGGCTCCAGCCCATGGTCACGTTCATGAGCGCCGGGGTGAACCCGGACTCGGGGACCTTCGCGATCTGGACGATCGCCCTCTGGCTCGGCGTGCGCATCCTGAGGCGTGGGCTGACGCCGGCGAGCGGCGTTGCGTTCGGCGCTCTCATCGGCCTGGGGGTGTGGGAGAAGGCGACGGGCTGGGGGCTCGTGCCGGCGGCCGCGTGTGTCCTGGCGGTGGGGTGGTGGCGCCTGCGTCGAGGTGGCGCACCGCGTCCGGCCATCCCGCTGGCCGCCGGCCTGGCCTCGTTCGCGCTCGTAGCCGGTGCGTGGATTGCCACCGCCACCGCGCTCGGCCGTCCCGTCATCAACCAACCGAAGGTGCCGCCGGGGATGACGCGCCCGTCGCTCACGTCGCTGCACACGGTCCGCGAGTTCGGCAGCTACGTCTGGCAGTTCTACCTGCCCAAGCTCCCGTTCCAGAACCCGTTCTGGGGCATGAACGGCGGCGGCCACCGCTTCTACGACACCTGGCTGCGGACCGGGTGGGCCGCGTTCGGCTGGCTCGAGGTGAGGCTGCCCGAGTGGATGTATCCGGTGTTCGGGATCGCATCCGCCGTCCTGATCCTGGGCGGGGTGGCCGCACTGGCCCGCGCGGATCTCCGCCGGCGCGTGGACGCCGCGATCGTCGCGTTCCTCCTGCTCGCGGTCGTGGGCCTCTTCTTCGTGCTCCACTGGGCGGACTACACCTACATCACGCTCCAGCGCCACGCGGTCGAGCAGGGCCGCTACGTGCTCCCGGTGATAGCGGTGGGCGGGCTGGCCGCCGCGGGCACGGTCTCCCTGCTCCGGCGACGATGGCAGGCCGCCGCGGTGGGGCTGCTGCTCGCTGCCCTGCTCACGCTCCAGCTCGCGTCGCTGGGCGTGACGATGGAGCGGTACTTTGCCTAAGAGACCTAGGGCCTGGCCCGGGCTGATCGTCTTCGCGCTCGCCGCGGTGGCCGGCGTCGCCGTTCTGGCATGGCGCGCGGGCGCGGACGAGCGAACGATCGCCTTTCGCATCGCCGCGCTCCCGCGCGGACCGGCCGCGGTGCTGGCCCCCGGCGCATCGGTCTGCCAGACGCCGATCGACGTCCAGGAGGACAGCGACGCCGTGAGCGTGCCGGTCGGGACCAGTGGGAGGCCGGGCGCGCCGCTCACGATCAGCGTCACCGGCCTTCGCGGCCGCCTGATGGCGCAGGGCCGGGTACGCGCCGGATATCCCGACGGTTCGGTCCAGACGGCGCGGTTCAGCCGGATCCGATCCGGCGGAACGGTGTCGCTGTGCCTACGCAACGACGGCCGTGAGCCCGTCTACCCGCTGGGCGAGGACGTGGTCCTCGACTCCGGCACCGTCCAGGCCGGGCGGAAGAGCACGATGGACATCTCGCTCACGTTCCTGCGCCCGCACCGCCGCTCGGTGCTCGACCTCGTCCCGTCGATGTTCAGGCACGCGGCGGTGTTCCGCTTCGGATGGGTCGGCGCCTGGACCTACTGGGTCCTCGCCGTGCTCGCCGTGCTCGGGGTGCCGATCCTGTGCGCCTACGCGCTCGCGCGAGCGGCGCGCGAGGACGGCGACTGAAGCGCGTCAGCTCGCCGGGACTCGAGCGCCGTCAGCCAGCCGCCGCTTCACGCGCCGCCGGCGGGAGCGCAGCTCGTCCTCGAGCCGCTCGAGCTCGCCCTTCCGCCGGCGGACGAGCTCCAGCTGCCGATCGAGGTGGCCGAGGGACTGATGCAGGATCTCGCGCCGCCGGACTGGATCCTCGCTGGCCCGGAACTCGCGCCGCAGCACGGCCCGCGCCTCCTCCGCCTCGACCAGCTCGCGGAGCTCCTCGAGCGACACGCCCAGGAGGTCGCGCAGCCGGATGAGCTCACGGAGGCGGTCGACGTCCGCGGTCGTGTAGTTGCGATGGCCGCCCGAGGGGCGATCGGCCGCTTCCGGCAGCAGGCCGATCTCCTCGTAGTAGCGGATGGTGCGCGGCGTGGTCCCGACCTCGCTGGCCACCTCGCCGATCCGCAGCGTGCGCGTCTTGTCCGCCACGGGGCTCACGCCGCCTCCCGGGCGAGCTCGGCGGCGTGCTGCTCGACCGTTGATCGGTGCGACGGGCGCAGGAGCGAGACCACCGCTCCGACCACCGACGTCGCCGCCAGCACCCAGAGCGCGGTATGCATGTTGTGGATGAACGGCGCGAGCTTGGCGTCGGTCAGCCCCTTGGCGAGGCCCGAGAAGATCCGGAACAGGACGTCCTTCGGGACAGCGGCGGTAACGACGGCCAGCACGAAGGCGATCGAGATGACCGCGCCGGTGTTCTGCAGCATCGTGCGCGTGCCCGCCGCGATCCCACGCCGGTGCGGCGCCACCGTACCCATCATCGCCGCCGTGTTCGGGCTGTTGAACATCCCCGAGCCGACCCCGACGATGAAGAGCCAGAGCGTGCTCTGCCAGTAGGGCGAGTGCGGCTCGAGGGTGGTCATGAGCGCGAGCCCGGCAGCTCCGACGAGCATCCCGAGCGCGGCCAGGGTGCGCGACCCGCGCCTGTCGGCCCAGATCCCCGCGAGCGGCGACGAGACGAGCATGCCGATGGCCATGGGCGAGAGCTTGACGCCGGCCGTGATCGGATCGTCGCCCTGCGCCCCCTGGAAGAAGAAGACAAAGAGGAACAGCAGCGCGAAACGCGACAGCCCGTTGATGAACGCGGCCGCGGTGGCCGCCGAGAACAGCCGGCTGCGGAAGATGGTGAGGTCGAGCATCGGGGCGCGCGCTCGGCGCTCGATCGCGACGAAGGCCGGCAGCAGCACGGCTGCGGCGATCAGCCCGCCGATCACGATCCCGTCGTGCCAGCCGGAGATGCCGCCGCGGGAGAGGCCGAGCACCAGCCCGGTGAGACCGACGACGAAGGTCGCCGTCCCGACCAGGTCGAGTCCGCGGACGCTGTCCGGCTTGGCCAGCTCGCGGAGGACCAGACCACCCCACACCATCCCGGCGAGCGCCAACGGCACGTTGAACCAGAACACCCAGTGCCACGAGATCGAGACCAGGACCCCGCCTCCCAGCTGTTCGCGCGGGAACGCGTCGGTGACGAGCGCGGACGAGTTGGCGAACAGCAGTGCGCCGCCAACGCCCTGAAGGATTCGCCACAGGATGAGCTCCGTCCCGCTGACCGAGAACCCGGCGCCGAGCGAAGCCACGGCGAACAGCGCGAACCCGATCAGGTAGGCACGCTTGCGCCCGAACAGGTCGGACAGCCGGCCGGCGGTGAGCACCAGCACCGTGGAGGCGATCATGTACGCGAGGATCACCCACACCAGCTCGAGCAGCGTGGTGTGAAGCGAGCGCTCGAGGTCGGGCAGGGCGATGATCAGAGTGCCGGAGTTGACCGTCGCCAGCAGCATCCCCACGCTGGTGGTGGAGAGCGCCCACCACTTGTAGTGCTCATGCTCCGCGTGCACCCCAGGTCGCCGGCGCGCCAGCGCCGAGCCGCGGAGGGCGGGAATGACGGCGTCCAGAGATCTCATCCTTACGTGAACGTAAGGTAGCAGTGAGACCCTCGAACCGTCGGCGCCGGAGGCTACGCGTGACCCAGAAGTGCGCCGACGCCGGCGATGATCGCCCCGCCCAGGCTCACCTGGACCAGCGAGCCGCCGAGTGAGACGTGCAGGAAGCGCTTGCGAACCCAGGCGATCACCACCAGCTCGGCGCCCACGATGGGGTAGGCGACGGCGAGCGCCTGACCGACATTCGAGATCAGGAATGGCAGCGTGTGGAGCGTTCCGCCGACGAAGGTGGCGAGGCCCGTGATCGATCCGCGGACGGCCGAGCTTCCCCGGCCCGTGAGCGACCCGGTGTCGGACAGGCCCTCCGAGAGCCCCATGCTGATCGCCGCGCCGAGCGCTGTGG
>VAWV01000265.1 GCA_005883295.1 Actinomycetota bacterium | reverse complement strand
CGCGGGCCGAGCTGCGGTACCTCACGGAGGTCGATGGCGAGTCCCACTTGGCGCTGGTCGCGGTCCTGGCCGATCGCCTCGACCACGTGGTGGCGGTCGCCCGCTACGTGAGGCTCGCGTCGGAACCGACCACGGCCGATGCCGCGATCGTGGTCGGCGACCCGTGGCAGCGGCAGCGGCCCGGGACCCGTCTGGCGATCATGCTGGCGGACGCCGCACGCGAGCAGGGCATCCAGCGCTTCAGCGCGACGATGCTTTCGGACAACCCGGCCGCGATCGCGCTCATGCGCACCCTGACGCGCCGGCTCCAGCACGGCGCCCACGCCGACGGCGTGAGGGAGGTCGTGGCCGACCTGGCGGCATGAGCCGCCGAGCAGCGCACGCGTGACGATTCGGCTACAGGAGGTGCTCCAGGCCGATCGTCGGTGACTCCTCGAGGGACGCGACGCGTCGGATCGCCAGCAGCACGCCCGGCATGAACGACTCGCGCGCGATCGAGTCGTGCCTGATGGTCAGGGTCTGACCGAGGCCGCCGAAGACCACCTCCTGGTGCGCCACCAGGCCGGGGAGCCGCACCGAGTGGATCGGCTCGTGCACGTTCCCGCCGGCCGCGCGGATCAGCTCCGCCGTGCGAACCGCCGTGCCGGACGGGGCGTCGAGCTTCTGATCATGGTGCAGCTCGACGATCTCGCACTCCGGCATGTGCCGGGCTACCAGCCGAGCGGCTTCCATCATCAGGACGGCGCCGATCGCGAAGTTGGGCGCCACGAACAGGTTCGCCGTCCCGACCCCCTTTAGTGCCGAAAAATCGGCGCCGGTTGTGCCCATGACGCAGTGGACCCCTGCCTCCAGACAGGCGCGCGCATTGTCGAGAGCTGCCTCCGGCTGGGAGAAGTCGACGACCACGTCGGCGTCGCCGAGCAGGTCCTGCAAAGCCGTGTCCAGAACCGGATCCGCCCGCCCCACCAGCGCCATGTCCTCGGCGCCCTCCACGGCGGCGCACACGGTCTGGCCCATCCTGCCCGCAGCGCCGGAGACGGCTACGTTGATCACGCCGCTGTGAGCGCCTCGCTCACCGGCTCGAGCGCCCGCCGGAAGACGTCCTCCTCGGCGCCCACGCCGGCCGCCGAGAGCCGCTCGAGCGAGAACAGGTCCCGCGTCAGCGCGCCGACGTCGTCGAGCGTGACCGCGTCGATCTCCGCGAGCATCTCGTCCAGGGAGAGCAGCGGCACATCCATCAGCACCGAGCCGCCGAGCCGGTTCATGTGGGTGAGCGTGGACTCGAACGACAGCACCATCCGCCCCTTCACGTTCTCCTTCGCCCGTCCCAGCTCCTCTTCGGAGACGGGTTCCGAGACCACCTTCCTCAGCTCATCCGCGATCACCTTCACCGCCTCGCCCACGTTGTCGGGACGGGTGCCCACGTAGACCCCGATCTGCCCGCTGTCCACGTAGTGGCTGGCGTACGAGTAGACCGAGTAGGCGAGCCCGCGCTTCTCGCGAACCTCCTGGAACAACCGGGATGACGAGGACCCGCCGAGGAGGGTGTCGAGCACCCGCAAAGCGAAGCGGCGGTCGTCGCGGCGGGCGATCCCGGGTGCGCCGAGGCAGAGGTGGTACTGCTCGGTCGCCTTCCTGTGGAACGAAGCCCGCGGTTGCACCGAATCCGGCGCCGGAGCGGGCCGCTCGGGCGTGCCGTCGCGGGCGTCACCCCAGGCCTCCTTCACCAGCGCCACCAGCCGGTCGTGCTCAACGTTCCCGGCCGCTGCCACCACGAGGTTCCTGCCGATGTAGCGGCTGTCGTGGTACGCCGCGATCGCTGGGACGGGCACGTCCGAGATCACCTCCGCGCGGCCGATGATCGGCCGGCCCAGCGGGTGGTCGCCGAAGATGGCTGCCGACAGGACGTCGTGCACCTTGTCCGAGGGCTCGTCCTCGTACATGGCGATCTCCTCGATCACCACCTGGCGCTCGGAGTCGATGTCCGGGTAGGCCGGCCGCAGCACCATGTCCGCCAGCACGTCGAAGGCCTGGTCCAGGTGCTGGTCGAGGAACCGGGAGTAGACCGAGGTGGTCTCCTTGCCGGTACCCGCGTTGGCCTCCGCCCCCATGCCGTCGAAGATCTGGTCGATCTCGACCGAGCTGAACCGATCCGTGCCCTTGAACAGCAGATGCTCGAGGAAGTGCGAGATGCCGGCCTGCTGCGGTGACTCGTTCCGCGAGCCGACGCCGATCCAGAAACCGAGCGCTATCGAGCGCACCGAGGGCATGGCCTCGGTCACGACCCGGACGCCCGAGTCGAGCTCCGTCAGCCTGTGCCCGTCGCTCTCCAAGCGGTGCAGCTATCTCCTGTCGCGTGCGTGCGAGGAGCTCGCGCGGTCCCGTTCCCCTCCGTCACGCCCGCCACCGTCACGCCCGCCACGGCCGTCGCGCCCGCGGCCGCCGCGCGGCCTGTCGCCGCGGCCGCCGCGATCCCCGGTGCCCACGGCGGCGAGCTCCTCGGGCGTCTTGCCCTGGACCTCGGGATCGTCGGCGAGGCGCAGTCCGATGCGGCCGCGCTCGCGGTCAACCTCGACCACGCGCACGGACACCTCGTCGCCCCGATTGAGGACGTCCTCGACGGACTCCGCCCGCTGCCCGGGCGAGATGTTGGAGATGTGCAGCAGCCCGTCGGTGCCCTTGGACAGCTCGACGAACGCCCCGAAGGTCGTGGTCTTGACCACCTTGGCCGCGGGGAACTCGTCCCCCACCTCGACCTCCTTGGTCATCGACCGGATCCGCTCGATCAGGGCGTCGCCCTGCTCGCCGCTCGCGGCGTACACGAGCACGGTGCCGTCGTCCTGCATGTCGATCTGGGCGTCGAACTCCTCCGACAGCGCACGGATCGTCTCGCCGCCCTTGCCGATGACCATCCCGATCTTCTCGGGGTCGATCTGGATCGACGTGATCCGCGGGGCGTAGGGCGAGAGCTCCGGCCGGGGCTCGGAGATGATCTCGTTCATCTTGGCGAGGATGAAGCTGCGGCCCTCGTTCGCCTGGGTGAGCGCGTCACGGAGGATGTCGAACGTGACGCCCGAGATCTTGATGTCCATCTGGAGCGCCGTGATCCCGTTCTCCGTGCCGGCCACCTTGAAGTCC
>VAWV01000264.1 GCA_005883295.1 Actinomycetota bacterium | reverse complement strand
ACTCCGCCCGCTGGAACCACGACTACGACCTGACCGGAAAGCGGGTCGCCTCGATCGGCACCGGCGCGTCGGCCATCCAGTACGTGCCGGAGATCCAGCCGAAGGTCGCCCAGCTCCACGTCTTCCAGCGGACCGCACCGTGGGTGGTCCCCCACTCCAACCGTCCGATCACCAACTTCGAGCGCCGCATCTACCGAGCCCTGCCGGCCGTCCAGCGGCTGGTCCGCGCCGGCGTCTACGCGGCGCGCGAGGCGCTGGTGCTCGGCTTCGTGAAGAACCCGCGCCTCATGCGGGTGGTGGAGCTGGTGGCCCGCCGCCACATGCGCAAGCAGACCTCGGATCGCGATCTGCTCCGGAAGGTCACTCCGAACTACACGATCGGCTGCAAGCGGATCCTGCCCTCGAATGGGTGGTATCCCGCGCTCGACAAGCCGAACGTGGAGCTGGTGCCCGAGGGCGTACGCGAGGTGCGCCGGAACTCGATCGTTTCGGACGACGGAGTCGAGCGGCCGGTGGACGCGATCGTTTTCGGGACGGGTTTCCACGTCACCGACATGCCGGCCAGCCAGCACCTCTACGGCCGCGGCGGCCAGCGCCTGTACGAACTCTGGCGGCACAGTCCGCGCGCGTACCTCGGCACGGCGGCCCCGGGCTTCCCCAACCTCTTCCTGCTGCTCGGGCCGAACACCGGGCTCGGCCACGGCTCGATGGTCTACATGATCGAATCCCAGATCCAGTACGTGCTCGACGCCCTACGCGTGATGCGGGAGCAGGACCTGGAGAGCGTGGAGGTCGAGCAGGCCACGGTCGACCGCTACAACGCCAGGCTCGAGCGGCAGATCGAGGGCACCGTGTGGAACACCGGCTGCTCGAGCTGGTACCTCGACGACACCGGCCGCAACGCCACGCAGTGGCCCGACTGGACCTGGCGCTTCCGCCAGCGGACCGCACGCTTCGATCCGGCCGAGTACCAGCTCGAGACGCGCAGCCCCGCGGGCGTCCCGGTGGCGGCGTGAGCATCAAGCGGGTGGTGATAACGGGCGCGGCCAGCGGGATCGGTGCGGCCACGGCGGCGGAGCTGCGCTCTCGTGGCGCCCGCGTGGTGGGCCTCGACGTCCGGCCCGCAGGCGAGGACGTCATCGAGTGCGACGTGCGCGACCAGGCTTCGGTGGATCGCGGCGTGGCGGAGGCGATCGAGCGCCTGGGCGGCGGACTCGACGTGCTGATCAACAACGCCGGCATCGGGTCGATCGAAAGCACCGGCGAGCCGCCGGGCGAGCGTGCGCTCGCCGTGCTCGACGTGAACATGCTGGGTGCCTGGCGCGTGACCGCGGCGGCGCTGCCCGCAGTGCGCGAAGCGCGCGGCCGTGTGGTGAACGTCGCGTCCGGGCTCGCCTACCTCACGGTCCCGTTCGCCCCCGCCTACTCGATGAGCAAGCGTGCGCTGGTCGCGTACTCGGACGCGCTTCGCCTCGAACACGGCGACGCGATCACGGTCACGACCGTCTATCCCGGCTACATCCGCACCCCGATCCACGACATCACGCGTGAGGCGGGCTTGGCGCTGGAGGGGCTCGTGCCCGCAGAGGACGTGCGCGACGCCGCGCGCACGCTGGCCCGCGCGGCGCTCGGCAGGCGGACCCGCGACCTCGCCACTACGCGTCGCGGTGGGATCGGCTACGCGCTCCTCCGCCGCACGCCGCGGCGGCTGGTCGACAGGGGCACCACCGCCGTAATGCGCCACCACGCGCGGCGCGGCCGCTTCGACCGGTCGACCCTCGCTAGCGACTTCACCGCGCGGATGCGGGCACGACCGCGCCGCACGTCATGATCGGGTGATGGCGATGCCGCCTCCGCTGAACCGGCTGTTCGGCGCGCCGGCGAGCGTGGTGTCCGCGCTGCGGGTGCTGCCGCAGATCGCCGAGCACACCGAGGCGATGGTCGCCCATACCGCGCTTCTCCAGAAGATCCAGTCGGCGATCGACCGCGTCTCGACCGACACCGAGGCGCTGCCCGAGCTCAGCGCGAACATGCGCCGCGTGGGCGACGCCACCGCGGTGCTCGACCCGATGGACGCCCGGATGGCCGCGATCGAGTCGGCGATGCCGGTGCTCGTGGAGGTCCAGCAGCACCTCGCGCGGGTGCCGGACACGCTCGAGCGGCTCGACACGGCGATGGCACGGCTCTCGGACCAGCTCGAGCGGATGCTCGGCTCACTCGACGCGCTCTCGGAGAGCGTCGACTCGCTGCAGGAGGGGCTCGGCCCGCTCGGGCGCCTGGCCAGCCGCTGGCCGCGACGCTCCAGAAACGCCCGGCCGGAATAGCGCCGGCTGCGTCCGCGGAACTGCCTGTTTAGCCACGTTGCTTACGATGCGCCCCGTGGGGGCGCGCGGCATCACCGTCCTCGGCTCGGTCTTCCGGCTTGCTTACGGTGTCGGCGCGTTCGCCGCGCCGCGGGCGATGGAGCGGGCGCGGCTCGCCGCGCAGACCGACGACCGCCCGGATCCGCGCCTGCTGCAGCGGGCGTTCGGCGCCCACCAGGCGCTCGCGGCCGGCTTCACGCTCGCGGCGCTCCGCTCCGAGGATCTGCTGCGGCCGGCGATCCTCATGAGCGCGCTGCTCGATGGTGTGGACATCGCCTCCGCGGTCGCCGAGGTCCGCGCCCGGGGAGGAGTCGACCGCACGCTGGCCGGCGGCCTCGCGCTCTCCGGCGCGGGAGTGGTCACCTTCCTGGCTGCGCTCCGCGCACTGGAGCGCTGACCGTGCACCCCGCCTACTGCCCCAACTGCGGTGAGCGCGTGACGCCGTACGCGGCGGGCTGCGCGCTGTGCGGCGCCGAGCTCGACCCGGCACGCTGGCAGCGGAAGTTGTCGATTCCGGGGCGCATCGAGTACTACCTGCCCCGCAGAATGCGGCTCGCGCTGGAGCGGCGCCGCCGGCGCAAAGCCTGATCCGTTCCCCGATTGGTGCCGCCCGACTCGGGTAGGGCGTTTGTATGCAGGCTTTTCGCCGATCGCCCCTGGAAAGCGCGCTCGCCACGGTTCGCGGCGGCGCCCGCATGGTCGAGGCGGCCGCCGAGGACGCCGTGGCCGCCTTCGACGTCCTGGGCGTGACCGGCGCGCGCGGGCAGCCGTCTGATCCGTTCGATGCCCGCGACCCCGACTACATCCGGGCCACGGTTCCCGCGATGGGGGCGGTGTGCAAGAC
>VAWV01000263.1 GCA_005883295.1 Actinomycetota bacterium | reverse complement strand
TCGCCGCCGGACTCCAGCAGCAGGATGGCCGCCGTGTCCGCGGAGAGGACCTCGCGGACGCGCTCGAGGACCCGATCCATGAGCTCGTCGGGGTGCGCGAGGTTCCCGAGCGCAACGTCGGTGACCGATTGCAGCCGCCGGATCTGCTCGGCGACCCGCTCCGCATCAGCTCGAGCGCGGCGCTCGGACTCGTAGAGCTTGAGGTGCTCGATCACCATGGCGATCCGGTCGCCCGCGAGCTGGAGGAGCTCGGCGTCCGAGTCGGTGAACTCACGCGGCTTGAGGGTGCCGACGTGGAGCACCCCGAGCACGCGCCCCTCCATCAGGAGCGGCACCCCGAGCAGGGAACGGATGCCCTTCTCGAGGAGGATCGGGTTGACCACGCGGTCGGCCGTGACCTCCGGCAGGAAGACTGGCCGCCGCTCGGCTGCGATACGCCCCGCGAACCCGCGTCCGACCGGGATCCGCACGCCCCGCTCCACCTCCTCCTCCAGGCCCTTCGCCGCGCGGATGACGACCTCCTTCGCGTCCTCGTCGAGGAGGAGCACCGCGGCGGTGTCCGCTCCCAGTATCGATCGCACCCGATCCAGCAGCTCGTCGAGGAGGTCGCCGTGAGAGAGGTGCGCGAGGGCGGTGTCGGTGACCACCTGGAGAGCCCGCAGGCGCTCGATCGCGCGGTCCTCGCCGACGGTCGCCATTTCGCGCAAGCCTAGAGCGGTCTCAGACGAAACCGTCTGTCCGCTGGCGGTGCTTGCGGTACTGGAGCGGACCGTTGAAGATGCGGTCGATGAACCCGTAGGTGCGGTCGTAGGCCCACGCGAGCAGCAGGACCTTCACGTGGACGGCGGCGATCACGTCGCGTAGCTCCGCCGGCGGCTCGCCATCGAGGCCCGCGCCGCCCATCATGTTCGACAGCTCTATGAAGCGCTCGATCTTCCCGGCCCGCGCGGCGCGGTCGAGCCCTTCCCAGTTCGGCCTGAGCTCGGATTCGTAGAAGGCCTCCGGATCCACCCGCCTGCGCTTCAGCCAGCGCAGGTCGGTGGTCGACCCCGCGGCGAAGACGTCCCGGCACAGCGCCTTCAGCTGGAACTCGCCGGAGGCGGTCCGGAACACGTCGCGGGTGTCCTCGAGCTCCTTCTCGACGAACTCCCGCGTCTCCTCGTCGACCAGCCTCCGGCTGAAGCTGCGCTTGTCCGTGCGCGCCATCCGGAGTCTCATCCGGACCGCATCGTACCGGCGTCAGAAGGTGGGCAGCTCCTGTCGCAGGGTCAGGACCGGGGCGAACAGGTCGCCCTTCTCCTCCGCGCGCGCGAGCACCTGGTCCCACTCGAAGGTGACTAGCCCCGCATCCTTCTCCCGCAGCGCGCGCTCGACCTCGGCCCACTCGACCGGGGTGGACACGGTGGGCCGCTCCTTGGCGCGCAGCGAGTACACGCACACCGTGGTCTTGTGCTCGTCGTTCTGGCTCCAGTCCACCAGCACGCGGCCGCCGCGGATCTGCTTGGTCATCCGCGAGACGACCTGCTTCGGGTGCTGCTTCTCGAGCAGCTCGGCGACGGCCTTGGCGAAGGGCTTGGTCTCGGCGTAGCTCGTCTCGACGTTCAGCGGCACGTACACCTGGAGGCCCTTGGAGCCCGAGGTCTTGGCGAAGCACTCGAGGCCCAGGCCCTCGAAGAGCTCGCGGACCCAGGTCGCAACCCGGCAGCAGTCGACGATGTCCGCCGGTGCCCCCGGGTCGAGGTCGAACACCATCATCGTGGGGCGCTCGATGTCCTCGGCAAGCGACAGGGAAGTGTGCAGCTCGAGGTCCGCGAGGTTGGCGGCCCAGGCGAGCGTGGGCAGGTCGTTCGCCAGGCAGAAGTCGATGTTGCGCGCGTTGTGGCGGCTCCAGATCGACGCCGTCTGAACCCAGTCCGGGCGGTGGGAGGGGCACTGCTTCTCGTAGAAGTGCTCGCCCTCGACGCCGTCCGGGTAGCGCTTGAGGGTGAGCGGCCGGCCGTGGAGGTGCGGTAGGAGCGCGGGCGCCGCGCGCACGTAGTAGTCGATCAGCTGCCCCTTGGTGAAGCCCACCTTGGGGTACATGACCTTGTCGAGGTTCGAGAGCCGCAGGGTGCGGCCGTCGACCTGGGCCTCCACCGCGCCGCCCTGGAGCGTTCGCAGCGGTCCGATGGAGAGCTCCGACGGGCTCTCGCTCTCGCTCTCCTCGCCCGTGGACTCCACCTCGGCGACGTCGAGGACAACATCCGCCGGGTCCATCTCCACGAGCTTCTTGTAGACCGGGTGGCGCAGGATCCCCTCCGCGGTCCACTCGGTGAACTCGACCTCGCAGACGAGCTCGGGCCGAACGAAGAGGGCGCCCCGAGGCGGCTTCGGTGAGCCCTTGAAGGGGCTGGTCTTGCGCTTCAGCGGCTGCAGGTGCTCGACGAGGTACTCGAGGTGGCGGTCCGTGAAGCCGCTTCCAACCCGGCCGCCGTAGCGCAGGGCTCCGCCGGCGTCGTGGTAGCCCACGAGGAGGGCCCCGATGCTCGACTCGCGCTTGCCCTCGCCGGGCATCCAGCCGCCGATCACGAGCTCCTGGCGGCGCTTGTTCTTCACCTTCGTCCAGGCACCGCTGCGGCGGCCCGGCTCGTAGACGGAGTCGATTAGCTTGGCGATCACGCCCTCGAGCCCCTGCTCGGCGCTCGCCTGGAGCAGTGCGCGCCCCTCGCCGGGGTGGGCGCGCGGGGTTCGCCACGAGGGCCCCTCGAGCCCGAGCTCGTCCAGCCGCGCGCGGCGCTCCTCGTAGGGCAGGCGCATCAAGGAGTGGCCGTCCAGGTAGAGGAGGTCGAAGATCACGTAGGTGGCGGGGATCTCCCGGGCCCGCCGCTGGATGCGGCTGTCGCCCACCAGATGCATGCGGTGCTGGAGCCGCTCGAAGCTCGGGCGGCCGCGCTCGTCGAACGCCACGATCTC
>VAWV01000243.1 GCA_005883295.1 Actinomycetota bacterium | reverse complement strand
TGGTGATGAGCTCCTCGTTCATCTGCGCGCTCAGCTTCGGCCCCTGCTCGGGGTCGAGCAGCGCCATCTGGGCGGGCTCGGGTCGGTGGAGGTCGGGATAGAGGCCGCCGTTCAGCAGGTGCACGGAGGACAGGTCAACGCGGAGGGCGCCCTCCGCCCGGCGAGCCAGCAGCTCCTGGGCGACTGATACGCCGTAGTCGTGCGCCACCAGCACGGTCGAGGCTGTCCCCTCGCGCGCCCAGAGCGCCTCCACGAGGTCGGCCTGCTCGTGGATCGAGTACTCGTGGTCCGGGGGCTTGTCCGAGGCACCGAAGCCGAGGAAGTCCGGCATCACGAGCGAGTGGCGCTCGGCCAGGGCGGGCGCCACCTTGGCCCAGTCGTGGGACGAGCTGGGGAACCCGTGCAGCAGGGTCATCGCCGCGCCCGCGCCCATGCGCCGCACGAAGATGCGCCGACCCGCGTCGCCGATCGGCAGCTCCACGCCCTCGCCGGCGTCCCACCACTGGTCGATGCCCGTCACGCCGACCCGCGATCGCGCCGATCGCCCGACTCCGCCAGCGCGCGCCGCGCCAGCAGCAATAGCAGCGCCGCACCGCCCAGGAGCCCGGCGAACTCCACCGGCCCCACCCACTTCGGATCGGCCCGGGTGACGTCCACGCCGTGGCTGATTGCGTGGAAGGCGAAGTGCAGCGCGGCGAGGACGAGGAGCGGCGCCCTCCACGTCGGCCGGCGAACCGCGAGCAGCAGACCGACGCCGAGCGCGCCCTCGAACGCGGCCACGTCGTGGAGGTAGTGGCGGTTGAAGTGACCGTAGGGGCCCAGCGAGTCGAAGAACGCGTGCGGGGCGATCGCGACGAACAGCGCTATGGCGACCTCGTAGAGGCCGAGCCCGAGGACCGCCGTTCCGATGACGTCCTTTCTCATCGATCCCCCCGCTGTCGCACGCCGCGACATGGTGACGCAATCACGCGAGCGCCAGGTAGCGCACGACGTCCTCCGCGTCACGCTCGAGTGCCGCGGCCGTGGTCCGGGACAGGCGGCCGAACGGCTCCACAACCACCTTCCCGTCCACGATCCGCCACACTGCCGCGGCGCGGCCGCCGGCGAGCGCGAACGGCCGGAACAGGCCGTTGACGGTCACCAGCCGCTCGTCCTCCCGCAGGATTGGCGCTCGCGATCGCCAGCCGAGCAGCAGCGGGTCGTACGAGCCGAGCAACCGCGGCGGCGGCAGTTCCGCCGCAGGCGGGCGCCGAGCGAGGTCCACCAACCCGTCGTCGCGCTCGTGGAGCTCCGATCCGATAGCCCGGAGTCCGGCGCGTACGTCGCGGAGCGGAAGCCCCGCCCACCTCGCCAGGTCGCGTTCGTCCGCCGGGCCGTGCCCGGCGAGGTAGCGGCGCGCCAGCTCGGCAAGCGCGGCGTCGCGGTCGACCGGTGCCGGCTCCCCGAGCCAGTCCCTGACGAGGACATAAGCGTGGTCGCGCCCCAACATCGGTCCCCGGACGACGAGGCCGCGAAGCGAAGCGAGCATGAGGAGGTGCACAAGCGCCTGGCCCTCGGTGCGCACGCCCGCGGCGTCGATCAGCTCCCTGAGCTGCGCGCGCGTGCGCGGGCCTTCCTCGGCCAGCGAGCGCTCGATCACCGCGACGCCCCGCTCGGCGGCGTCGGGGCCCACGCCCTCCTGCCCGAGGCGCCGCGCGCTGGTGGTGAACAGCGGCGGTGCGGTGAGCGCATGGAGCCACGGGTAGTCCTCGC
>VAWV01000242.1 GCA_005883295.1 Actinomycetota bacterium | reverse complement strand
GGGCCCGCCGACGAAGGGCAGGAAGCTGAGCTTGTCGGAGAGGAACTGCTCGAAGCCGTGCAGCTTGGGGATCAGCACGAAGACGCCCCACAGCCCGTAGACCACCGACGGCACGGCCGCGAGCAGCTCGACCATCACGGTCAGCGGGGCGCGGAGGCGCCGCGGGCACAGCTCGGTGACGAAGAGCGCGGTGGCCACGGCGACCGGCACTCCTATGCAGAGCGCGATGGTGGACGTGATCAGCGTGCCCACCAGGAGCGGCAGCGCGCCGTAGAAGCTGCGCGACACGTCCCAGTCGTTGGTGAACGTGAACCCGAAGAAGCCGAAGCGGTTGAACGCCGGGTTGGCCTCCACGTAGAGGCGGATGAAGAAGAACGCGAGGAGGGCCAGGATCAGGGCGGCGAGACCAGTCAAGCCCCATCGCAGAAGCCGGTCCTGGAACCGCACAAGCGGCAGCCGCCCGATGGACGGGCGGCTGCCGCGAGGCGCTGTTACGGAGCTGGCTTCCATGCCCTCCTAACGGCTACCCGATCGGTGCGCCGTTGCACTGGAGGGAGGCCGCCGCGGCCTTCGACTTGCTCAGGAGCGCGGACGGGAGCTTCGCGTACTGCAGCTGCCCGAGCACGTCCTGGCCGGCGCCGAGGCCGTAGTCGATGAACTGCTTGAGGGACTTGACGGTCCCCTGCGACTTACCCGCCTTGCAGCCGTCCTTGTAGACGATCACGAACGTCTGCGAGGAGATCGGGTACGACTTCGCGTTCGGCGAGTTGATGATCGAGATCCCGAGGTCCTTCGGGATCTTCACGCCCTCGCCGGCCGCGGTGGTCGACGCGAGCGTCGGCGCCACGAACTTGCCTGTCGAGTTCTTCACGGCTGCCGTCGTGAAGTTGTTCTGGAGGGCGTAGGCCTCCTCCACGTAGCCGATCGCGCCGGACTGCTGCTTCACCGCGGCGGCCACGCCGTCGTTGCCCTTGGCCCCGGTGCCGGTCGGCCACTTCACGGTCTTGTCCGCGCCGACCTTCGACTTCCACTCCGGGCTGTAGTCGGAGAGGAACGTGGTGAAGCCCTTCGTGGTCCCCGACTCGTCGGAGCGGTGGACGACCGTGATCGCCCCCGAGGGCAGCTTCACGCCCGGGTTGAGCTTCCCGATCGCAGGGTCGCTCCAGGTCTTGATCTTCCCAAGGAAGATGTCCGCGATCGTGGCGCCGTCGAGCTTGAGGCCCTTCGGAGCGCCGTTGTACGAGACCGTGATGGCGCCGAACGCCATCGGGATCTGGACGGCCTCGCCCTTCTTGATGGTCGCCCTGTCCGCCGGGACGAGCGCCGGATCGCTCGCGCCGAAGTCGACGGTGCCCGCGGCGAACTGGGCCACGCCGGCGCCGGAGCCGACCGGCTGGTAGTTGACGGTGAGGCCCTGGCCCTTGAGGGCGTTGCCCCACTGCGAGTAGATCGGCGCCGCGAAGGTGGAGCCGGCGCCGTTGACCGTGCCGCCCCCGCCGCCGCTCGGCGTCGGGCTGGTACTGCTGCTCTTGTTGCTGCTGCCGCACGCGGCGACGGCGAGCGCCAGCACAGCCGAGGCCGCCAGCGCGAACAGGATCCGTGACCTCAAGAGGTCCCCCTTTTCAGATTGGCCTTGCCGCGCCGAGACTCGCATGGGCCACTGCGGAGTCTGTTATCGATCTGTGGCGGCGGTGTGAAAAAGCTGTGAAACCGAGGGGGAGAGCCGGTATCCGAACCCGTAATGGGTATGGATGAGCTCTGAACCGGGCAACGCCGCCTTCAGCTTGCGCCGTAGCCGCTTCACGTACACGTCAACGGATCGCTCGTGAGAGCGGAACGGCCGCTGCCAGACCGCCGTGTAGAGCTCCTGCCGGGTGACAATCCGGTCGCGGCGGCGGGCGAGCGCCGTGAGCAGCTGGAACTCGCGGACGGTGAGCTGCAGGGCTCGGCCGTCGACCGCCGCAACGAACTCCCGCGGACGGACCTCCAGCCGGCCCAGCCTGATCACCTCTACTTGGTCGTCCCGGGCGGTCGCCATGCTGGCTCCCAAAGATCGCCGTCTCAGCGGAAAACCCCGTTACTTGGGCGTGACCATCCCGTGAACAACCTGTGAACGTGCCATTTTCGAGAG
>VAWV01000116.1 GCA_005883295.1 Actinomycetota bacterium | reverse complement strand
GGGCCCGACGCGGAGAGGTCCGCCAACGAGAACCTGGGCCACTACTACGCATGGCTGGGCGACTACGCGCAGCAGATCGCCGGCAGCGCCGCCAAGGACGCCGACACCGTGAAGCAGTACGCCGCGGCGTTCGAGGAAGCGGGCGCCGACGAGTTCGTGTTCTTCCCGGCGAGCCCGGACCCGGGGCAGGTGACCCTCCTGCGCGAGGCGCTCGGATAGCTCGCCAGTCATCTAGGCTGCGCCGCTGCATGACGGCGGACGAGGCCCTGAGGCAGGCGAATCGCGGGATGATCGCCTTCGACGCCGTCCTTGGCACCGCGACGCTGTTGGCGCCCCGCCAGACCCTCTGGGTCCTCGGGCACGAGCGGGTGTCGCCCGACGCGGAGGCCCTGTTCCGGCGGTGCGGACCGATCTGGCTCACCTTCGCCGCTGCCCACGCGGTGGCGGACCGGCGCGGGCGCCGCCGCGACTGGTGGGCACTCGCGTGGCTGCGCGGGACCGAGATCGCCACGGACACGGTGTGGGCGGCCACCTCGCCGGGCTTCACGCGGCCGGGCGCGCGCGCGGCGATGTTCATGGCCGGGCTCGCCAACGCCGCGATGTCGTTGGGGTTCGGCGCGCTCGCCGACCGGGACAAGAACGCCAGGCGCGGCTAGGTCGAGGTGGAGAAGGACAGGGCCAACGCGCTGGAGCGGGCGCTTGTTCCGCTCGTTTCCTCCCGCGCCGGGTCGTGGTTCTTCCTGCACATCGCGAACCCGATCGACAAGCGGCTCATCCCCGCCACGAACGGGCGGCTGAGCATCGCGCTGGGGCTGCTGCCGATCCTGGTGATGGAGCACCGCGGCGCCAAGAGCGGCCAGCTCCGCCGCACCCCCTTGCTGTACGCGCGGGACGGCGACGACCTGGTGCTGATCGCGTCGAGCGGCGGGGCCCCGAAGCACCCGGCCTGGTACCACAACCTGAGGGCGAACCCCGAGGTGAAGGTGTTCCTGCGCGGGCGCACCGGCGAGTACCGGGCCCGCGTCGCGCAGGGCGACGAGCGCGAGCGCCTCTGGAAGATCGCCACCACGCTCAACCCCGGCTACGACATCTACGCGAAGCGGGCCTCGAACCGCCAGATTCCGGTCGTGGCGCTGAGCCCCGCCGCCTGAGCCGGCCCCTGGCGCCTCTACGCTTGGCGGCATGCCCGGTGGCCCGCCCGCGAAGCCGACCCTCGAGGGGATCGAGTCGCACTGGGCCGAGCGCTGGGAGCGCGACGGCATCTACCGCTTCGACCGCGTCTCGGGCCGCTCGATCTACGCGATCGACACCCCGCCGCCCACGGTCAGCGGATCGCTCCACGTCGGACACGTCTTCTCCTACACCCACACGGACCTGATCGCGCGCTTCCGCCGGATGCGGGGCGAGGAGGTCTTCTACCCGATGGGGTGGGACGACAACGGCCTGCCCACCGAGCGGCGGGTGCAGAACTACTTCGGCGTGCGCTGCGACCCGTCGCTGCCCTACGACCCGGACTTCGAGCCGCCGCCGGAGCCCCCGAAGGAGCCGATCCCCATCCCCCGCCAGAACTTCGTGGAGCTCTGCCTGCGGCTGACGGAGGAGGACGAGAAGGCGTTCGAGGAGCTGTGGCGGCGTCTGGGCCTATCCGTGGACTGGGGGATGACCTACACCACGATCGGGGAGCGCGCCCGGCGGGCCTCCCAGCGGGCCTTCCTGCACCACCTCGAGAAGGGCCTGGCCTACTCGGTCGAGGCGCCGACGCTCTGGGACGTGGACTACCGCACCGCGGTGGCCCAGGCCGAGCTCGAGGACCGCGTGATACCGGGTGCCGCCTACCGCGTGATGTTCGAGGACCTGCAGATCGAGACCACCAGGCCGGAGCTGATCCCGGCCTGCGTGGCGCTCGTCGCGCACCCGGACGACGAGCGCTATCGCGACCGCTTCGGCACCGAGGTCCTCACGCCGCTGTTCGGGGCCCGGGTGCCCGTGCGCGCGAGCGAGCTGGCGCAGCCCGACAAGGGGACCGGGATCGCCATGGTGTGCACGTTCGGGGACGTGACCGACGTGGAGTGGTGGCGTGAGCTGAGCCTGCCGATCCGCTCGGTGATGCAGCCGGACGGGCGGCTGCGCCCGGTGAGCTGGGGCGAGCCGGGATACGAGAGCGAAGACCCGGCGCGGGCCCAGCGGGCCTACGACCGGCTCGCGGGCAGGCGCGTGAAGCAGGCACGGGACGAGATCGCCGCGATGCTCGCCGAGGCGGGCGCGCTGGCCGCCGACCCGAAGCCCATCGAGCACCCGGTGAAGTTCTTCGAGAAGGGCGACCGGCCGCTCGAGATCATCACCAGCCGTCAATGGTTCGTGCGCACGATGGAGCACGCCGAGGAGCTCAAGCAGCGCGGCCGCGAGATGCGCTGGATACCCGACTGGATGCGCGCGCGGTACGAGAATTGGGTGGACGGGCTGAACACGGACTGGTGCATCAGCCGCCAGCGCTTCTTCGGCGTCCCCTTCCCGGTCTGGTACCCGCTCGACGACGAGGGGGTGGCCGACCACTCGCGTCCGATCATCCCCGACGATTCGATGCTCCCGGTGGATCCCTCCTCCGATGTCCCGCCGGGCTACAGCCCGGACCAGCGCGGCGCCGCCGGCGGGTTCGTGGGCGACCCCGACGTGATGGACACCTGGGCCACGTCGTCGCTGTCGCCCCAGATCGCTGCCGGCTGGCGCGAGGACGACGAGCTGTTCGGGCGCACCTTCCCAATGGACCTGCGCCCCCAGGCCCACGAGATCATCCGCACCTGGCTCTTCTCGACGGTCGTGCGGGCGCACTTCCTGCACGAGACGGTTCCGTTCCGGACCGCCGCGATCTCCGGCTGGGTCCTCGATCCCGAGCGGAAGAAGATGACCAAGTCCAAGGGCAACGTGGTCACCCCGATGCCCGTCCTCGAGCAGTTCGGTTCGGACGCCGTCCGCTACTGGGCCGCGAGCGGGCGCCCTGGCGCCGACACCGCCTTCGACGACAACAAGATGAAGGTCGGCCGCCGGCTCGCCACCAAGATCCTCAACGCCTCGCGCTTCGTGCTCGGACACGATGGCCCGGTCGCGCCGCCCACCTGGCCGCTGGACGTGGCCATGCTCCGGGGGCTGGCCGACACCGTGGACGCCGTGAGCCGGGCCTTCGAGGGCTACGACTACTCGAGCGCGCTGGAGCGCACCGAGGAGTTCTTCTGGTGGTTCTGCGACAACTACCTCGAGCTCGTGAAGGCGCGCCGCTACGGCGAGCGCGACGCCGACGCGGCCGCGTCTGCGAACGGTGCGCTGCGGATCGCTCTCGACGCCCAGCTCCGCCTGTTCGCCCCGGCGCTCCCGTTCGTCACCGAAGAGGTCTGGTCCTGGTGGCGCGAGGGGTCGGTGCACCGCGCGCCGTGGCCGACGCGCGAGGAGCTGCTCGCGGGGCCGCAGGCCGACGGGGCGCCGGACGGGCTCCTCGACGTGGCCGCGGAGGTGCTGTCGGAGATCCGCAAGGCGAAGTCGAACGCCCAGCTGCCCATGCGCGCCGAGGTCGCCCGCCTGGTGGTGCGCGACAGCGACGAGCGGCTGGGCCTCCTCGACAAGGTCCAGGACGATGTGATCGAGGCTGGCCGCGTGGCCCAGCTCGAGAAGGTTGCCGGCGACGAGTTCGCCGTCGAGGTCGAGTTCGCGGACCGCTAGCTCGTGGCCCCGGGCTGGGCCCCGGGAGCGCTGGCATGCGCGGCCACGTCGATAACCCGCCGCTCGTGCGTCCCCACCCCAACGGTGCGGTCGCCTTCCTTGACCTCCACGTCGAAGCGCAGCTTGCGCCCGTCCACCACCTCCCGGAGCACGGCACTCGCCGTGCACCGCGCGCCCTCGGCTGCACCGGCCACGTGCTTCACGCACACCTCGAACCCGACCGTCGCCTTCCCGTCCGGGAGGTGCTCGTACGACAGGATGGCCGCGTTGCGCTCGATCATCGCGATCATGCCGGGCGTGGAGAGCACCGAGAGGCCGATCGTGCCGCCCACGTTGGTGAGCAGCAGGCCCTCGACCGTGAACTCATCGGTGCGGGAGATCCCGGGCTCGAGCGCCACGGCGGGATCATAGGTGGCGCCGCAACCCCGCAATTTCGGCATTTCCGCGCTAAAGCTTTAGCCCGCTGGTGCCGATCCTGGACAAATGACCGAGATAGTCGCCGAGATCCTGGTGGTCGTGCCCTTTTGCGCGCTCGCGCTTCACCTCTGGCTGCGCGCGCGGCGCGCCGAGGCGCTGCTCGTCGCCGGCGATCGCGAGCACCGCGAGGTCGTCGCCGAGATAACGGACCTCGCCGAGCGCGATCCTCTGACCGGCGTGGCCAACCGCCGCGCGTTCAACCGGGCGCTGGCGGAGCTCCAGCACCGGGCCGGGACGGCGAGGGCGGGTGCGCTGATTCTGATCGACCTCGACAACTTCAAGCAGGTGAACGACCGCCTCGGACACCAGCGCGGCGACGACGTCCTGCGCCACGTGGCCCAGGCGATCCGGCGGCGGGTACGGGACACCGACCTCGTGGCCCGGCTCGGCGGGGACGAGTTCGCAGTCGTCCTCCAGGGCGTGGACGCCGACCGCGCCCAGGCCGTGGCCGACGACCTCCGCGCCGGCATCCGCGAGACGTGCTGCACGGACCTTCCCCCGCGGGCGGCCTTCGACGCCAGCGTCGGTGTCGCGTCCCTCGATCCGGAGGGCCGGGCCGGCGACGTGGTTCAGCTGGTCGCCCGCGCGGATGCGGCGATGTACCGGGTGAAGCGCGCCCACCGGTCCGGCGGCCGCCGCAGGCGCTTCCGGCCGGTCGTGGAGCAGCTGGAGCTCTCCTCGGGCTGACGCCGGCGCCGGTAGGGTGGCGGCCGTGGCCCTCTCCGCGGTCCATGGAGACGTAGAGCCCGGCTTCGCGGCGGTCGCCGACGAGTTCCGGCGCAACCTCTCGGATCGTGGGGAGCTGGGCGCGGCGTGCGGCGTCTACCACCGCGGCCGCAAGGTGGTGGATCTGTGGGGCGGTCACCGCGACCGCGCCGCGACGCTCCCCTGGGAGGAGGACACGATGGTCGTCGTGTACTCCACCTCGAAGGGCATGGCCGCCACAACCGTCGCGGTGGCGCACGCGCGGGGTCTCCTCGACTACGACGAGCGGGTTGCCGCCTACTGGCCCGAGTTCGCGGAGAACGGCAAGGAGGAGGTCACGCTGCGCCAGCTGCTCGCCCATGAGGCCGGGCTGTGCGCTGTTGACCGCCCGCTCACGGCGAAGACCCTCGCGGACCCGGAAGCGGTAGCGGCCGCGATCGCCCCGCAGCGGCCGGCCTGGACGCCGGGGACGAGGCACGGCTACCACGCGCTCAGCCTCGGCTTCTACGAGGGCGAGCTGATCAGGCGGGTCGATCCCGCGGGGCGGACCCTGGGCCGCTACTTCCAGGACGAGATCGCCGGGCCGCTCGGGATCGAGTTCTACTTCGGGGTGCCCGAGAGCGTTCCCGACGACCGCATAGCGCAGGTAAAGGCGTACCGGCGGACCGAGATCCTCCGCCACATCGGGCCGATGCCGGCGGCCATGCTGCTCGGCTTCATGCGCCGGCGGTCGCTCACCTACCGGGCCTTCGGCAACCCGCGGCTGCGCGGGCCGGCGGAGCTCAACCGTCCCGAGTACCGCGCCGTGGAGCTACCCGCCGCCACCGGCGTCGGCCAGGTACGCGCCGTGGCGCGCGTCTACGGCGACCTGGCGACCGGCGGCGAGGCGCTGGGCATCGACGAGCGCACGATGGGCGCGCTTACCGCCCCGGCCGTCCAGCCGCCCGGCGGAGCCAGGGACCTGGTACTCCGCGTGGAGGCGGCGTTCTCGCTCGGGTTCCTCAAGCCGTCGCCGCTGTTCCCGTTCGGGTCGAGCGATCGGGCCTTCGGGCACACCGGGGCGGGCGGCTCGTTCGGCTTCGCCGATCCGGACACCGAGCTCGGGTTCGCGTACGCTCCCAACCGGCTCGGCTTCCACCTGCGCGACGATCCCCGCGAGAAGTCGCTCCGCGACGCCGCCTTCCGCGCGGTGGGCGAGCAACCTCGTCCCCGGGCGGCGCCGGCGGCGCGGCCGGCGTAGTTCAGGTAAAGCGTCCTGCTTTAAGGGGCCCTGACGCCCGAAAGTCGGGACGTTACGACGCCAGGCCTCGATTCATGTCCCCTCCCTCGGTGCCCGTTTCCAGCGCGGCCCCGGTGGCCGAGTGCGCCTACGCCGCGACCGGCTCGGCGACGAGGACGGGCTCGGCCACGCGCTCGTGCCGGCGCTGCCGCGCCGCGGCGAGTTCGTCCTCCGGGGACTCGTCGTCGGCCTTCCAGCTCGCCACGCGGCGCCGCAGGCTGGCGAACGCGAACCCGCCCGGAACCGTCGGGGCCCAGCAGGAGAAGAGCCGGTAGACGACCACGGCGACGACCGCGGCAGCGGGGTTGGTCCCGAGCGCCACGAGGGCTCCGATCATCCCGCCGTCCACGCCTCCGACGCTGCCCAGGAACGGGAGCGCGTTGCCGACCTGTCCCAGGAAGTAGCCGAGGACCAGGATGGCCAGCGGGGGCGCCGCGCCGAAGGCCCGGAACGAGGCCCAGAGGACGGCGATGTCGAAGGCCCACCACATCAGACCGCCGACCAGCCGCGGGTCGCGGCGGCGGATAACGGCCGTCGCCTCGCGGACCCCGTCGCCGACGGCGGCGCCGGCCTGGGCCAGGCGGCCCGGCATCCTCCGCGCGAGGGCCGCTGCCCCGAGCGCGCCGGCCACGAGCGCCAGCGCCGCGATCCCCGGGAACAGCGTCAGCCCGATAGATCCCCCGCCGGCCAGCACACCCGTCCAGAGGCCGAGCCCCACGGCGGCGACCGCGAGCGCGTAGAAGCTGTACAGGAGGACCAGGAAACCGAGCATGCGCGTGCCGACCGTGCGGCCGGGCATGCCCGAGCGGCGCAGCGCCCACACCTGGAGCGCGATCCCGCCCGCCCCAGCCGCGCCGAACAGCCGCGTGGCCGCGTGGCCGGCGAGCGTGATGTCGTAGCTCGCGGCGTACCCGATTCGCGACGAGCGATCGAGGAACACCGCGCGGAACAGCACGATGTGGCCGAGGAAGGAGAGCGCCTCGAGCCCGAGCGCGAGCACCAGCCAACGGGGGTCGGCGTGCCCGAGCTTGGCGAAGGCTGCCGACACCGCGCCGTACGCGCCGGGAAGCGCGACCACGAGCGCCGCACCTACCGCGGCGACGGCGGCAACCACAAGCGCGCCCTTCCGGAGGTCGACCGACGCGCGCAGGGCGCGCAGGTCCGAGTCGAAGAGCTGGTCGTGGGTCGCCGCGTGTGCCGCCATGGGCCAGAAGGTTCGCGCTCCGTGGACCCCGTTCCCATACGGGGACCATGCATCCGCTGGTACGGCTTTCCGCACCACCCGCGGATGCGGATCAGTCCGAGATCGGACCGTGCCGTTACGGCGCGCCGGCGTACCAGAGGACCTGGACCCGGCGCGAGCCACTCGACCCCTGCACGAAGGCGATGGCGTAGTGGCCGCTGCTGGCCGAGGCGGCAAGCCCGAGCTGGGCGGCGGTCGGGCCGGCGTGGCTGCCGGAGATCCGAACCGCCTTCGCGAACCGCCTGCCGTCGTAGTAGCTGGCCATGATCGCGCCGGAGCGCTCCCACGCGACCGCGCCCCGACCGCTCTCGTTCAACGCGACCACCGGGGAGGAGCCGCCCCCGGACTCGAGCGAGGCCGGTGACTGGAACAGCCCGGCGCCCTCGACCCCGTTCGAGGGCGTCAGCCAGGTGGCCGCGACTCCGTGGCCCCGGCCGGTCACGTCGATGACCGGGCTCTGCGCGCCGGCGCCCGACGACGCGCTGAGCCCGTCGATCTCGGCCGTCGTATCGAAGACCGAGCCGACCAGCCTTCGGGCGATCGCTCGCGAGCGCGTGTGGCCCCCGACCTTGAAGTCCTGCCGGAACGCCACCCACGCGTAGCTCGAGTCGTCCTGCAGGTCGACGGCAGGGCTGTCGGCGTTCCTCCCGGGGTGTCCGCCGAGCCTCCCCAGGCTTGCCTGCAGCGGCGCGTCGCTGAGCTTCCTCCGGACCAGCCGGCGCTCGTACACGCGCCAGAGCCCGCCCGGGGCGCGCTCGGTGAATGCGGCGATCCCGGTCCCGTCGCCGGAGGCAGACACCCGGGCGCCCCTCGCGTCGTCCGAGGGGTTTAGGTCCACGGACGCGCCCAGGACCTTCCAGGTTCGGTCGTCGAGCTCGGCGACGCGCACGTCGTGCCCGCCCGGCCCGGGCGCGGTGAACGTGAGGTAGCCCGTGCCGTAGATGCTCAGGTCGAGCGACGGGTCCGCGCCGGCGCCGCAGTCGCAGATCAGCACCGGTCGCCCGAACCCCTCGCCCTGGAGGCGGCGGAGGACGATATACAGCCTGCCGCCATTGATCCAGGCGACCGCCGTCTCGCCGAAGTCCGCGGACGCGATCCGCACGTCCGAGGACGAGCCCGGCTGGCCGTGGTCCACCCTGACCGGCGCCTGCGGCTTCCCGTCCACGAGCCGCGACACGTACACGTGCGCGTGCCCCCGGCTCCGCTTGAGGTACGCGACTGCCCCGGACCCGTCCCGCGCGAGGTCGAGGCCGCCGAGCGCGAGCACCGCCGCGCTCGGCCCGTCGACCGTCCTGGCCGGCGCCGGCGCGGCGCACGCCGCAATCGCGACGCACGCGGCGGCCATCGCCCGCCGGGCGCGGCTCAGGGGCCTGGCAGGTCGTACTGCTGGGTCGCGTGGAACCACTTGCTCAGCACCGCTGCGGCGGGCTTCGGGTGCCCGTGGTAGTCGAAGACGCCCTTGGTGTGCATCGGCGGGCTCGGGTGGGGATTGCCGCCGGACCAGGTCGGGCGGCAGTGGAAGTTCATGAGCATGCCCAGCGCACCGCTGAGCCAGGGCTTCTTGGCGAAGATGCCCAGGGTGAAGTTGTTCCAGTCGGCCTGGAACGCGTAGGTGCCGCGTTCCTCGACCGGTCCCTTCCTGTTCGCCTCGGCGCCGAACTCGGTGACGGCGATGGCCTTGCTCGGATAGCACTTCCGGAGTGAGTCGAGGTAGGGTCCCAGCCGGGTCCTGTCGGCGACCGACCCGTTCGGGCCTGGATACCAGCCGAAGTAGGTGTTGACGCCCAGGAGGTCGAGCGGCGCGTAGGCCGAGCGCTGGCAGGGCACCGTCGGGTAGCCGAGGATCGCGAGCGCGGCGGGCCGGGTGGGATCGAGTGAGTGGATGAGCGCCGCCTGGCTCTTGAAGTACTTCTTCTGCACGCTTCCCGGCTCGGCGGTGAGCTCGTTGCCGATCGACCACGTGAGCACCGACGGGTGGTTCGACTTGTCGAGGATGTTGTCGCGCAGCATCCGCCGCGCGGCGGCCTGGACGGAGTGCATCTTGAGCAGGTGCGTCTTCAGCTGGAAGACCGGGATCTCCGACCAGATCATCACCCCCTCGCGGTCCGCCAGCTGGTGGAGGTACGGGTCGAGCGGGTAGTGCGTGCGCAGCACGGTCCCGCCGATCGACTTCAGCCGGTCGATCACGAGCTGCATCCAGGCCGGATCGGCGGCCCCTCCCGTGCGCGGGCTGTCCTCGTGGAAGAACCCGCCGCGGAAGTCGACCGGCATCCAGTTGAGGAGGAGGCGGCCCTTGACCACGTCGATCGAGCGGATCCCGCTCTCGAGCGTCCACCCGGCGTGGGCGCCCACCCCGTCTGCGGAGATCGACACCGTGTAGAGATGAGGATCGAGGGGGGACCAGAGGTGGGGCCCCCCGACCGTGGGCGAGGCGGTGAACGTGACCCGCTTGCCGGCCCCCACCACGTGCGTGCCGAGCGCCACGGGCTGGCCGCCGAAGCTGCTCGTGACCGTGACCGGTGTGGCGGAGCCGTAGTTCTGCACCGTCACGCGGTAGTCGATCGTGGCGGCGCAGGTCCGGCACGGAAGGCGGGGAAGCACCTGCACGACCGGCATGTCGATCCGGTCGACGCGGCGCAGGTACACGTCGCCCAGGAGCCCGCCGAAGTTCCACCAGCCGCCGTTCGGCTTCCCCTCCACCGTGAGGCTGCCCGGCGGCAGGTCGGTGTTGCGCTGGCGGTTGTCCACGCGCACCACGAGCCGGTTGACCCCCGTGCGGGAGAGTCCCTTGGCCAGGTCCACCTCGAACGGGATGTACGCGCCGGCGTGGCCGCCCACGCGGTGCCCGTTCAGCCAGATCGAGGCGCGGTACCGGATGGACTCGAAGCGCAGGAGCCAGGAGTAGCGCGCGTCCGAGCTCGGCAGCTTGAAGTCGCGCCGGTACCAGACCACGGACCCCGCCATGCTCGGCACGCTGAAGTTGTGGCCGTTCCAGGCGTTCGGGACATTCACCGTGTGCCAGCCGCGCGCGGAGCGAGCGTTGAACCACGTAGCGCGCACGCCGCGGTCGTGGCGGTCCAGGCGGCTCAGCCACGGCCCGTCCATCAGGAAGCGCCCGGTCGCCCCGTCGTAGGTCACGGCCTTCTCGGGCGGCGTGAACGCGCTCGCGGCAGCAGACGAGGGGACGGCGGCGGTCGCCATGACCGCCATCAGCCCGATCGCGACCCCCGCGCGCACGAAGGTCCCTAACACGCCCGCCGGGCGGGGGTTGTGGCGAAGCTGCCGGAGCAAGGGTCCCCGTGCCGTGGCTGTCGAGCGCGCGCACGGCGAACCACGGCCCGCCGCCCTTGGCCGGGATCGCGGTCTCGAAGCTCGAGTCGGTCACCGGCCCGCCGGTGGGCTTCAGGTCGTTCTGATTCGAGCCGGTGAGCACCTGCCACTTGGACACCAGGGTCGCCCCGTTCCAGCTCGCGTAGACGGTTGTCCCGCCGCCGCTTCTCTTCGCCGCGACCGACGGCGGGTAATCCGGATGTCCGGCCCACGGGAGCTTCCACACCCGGTAGCTGTCGTCGCCGTGGGGGTCGAAGTGGGCGTCGTAGATCAGCTGGCCGTCGCCGCTGAACTCCGAGAACCACGGCTCGGAGCCGCCCCACCCGACCATGTAGTCCATGTTGGGCAGCGCCTGGACGCTGCCCTGGCTGAAGGTCCGCCGGGGCACGTCCGGCACCAGGGCGTGCTCCACGAAGGCCGGCAGCTGCGGCATGCCTGGGATCGGCTTGGGGATCCTCAGGATCAGACCGCGGCTCGGGCGGCCGCTGGCGTGGCCGCCGATGGGCGGGGCGCCCGCCCCGTTGTCGAAGATGGCCAGCGCGCCCATGGGCGTCCGCGTGACGCTGTGCTGAGCGACGAAGAACCCCTGCGGCTGCATCGGGATCTTCGTGCGCTTGCCCCCGATCCGCCATAGCTCCTTGCCGCTCGCGTGATCCACCTCGAGGACCGCGCTCGCGTTGCGGACCGAGATCAGCAGGTTGCCGTTCGCCTCCCGGAACACGGAGTTCACGTGGGCGAAGTCGTAGGCCTTGTGCTTCATGTAGGGGTTGAACGCGTCGGTCAGCTTGATGTGGTCGAACGCGTGCCACTCGAACTCCACGAGCCCGGTCTTGATGTCGATCTCCTGGACGACCGTGTCGAGCACCGCGCCGTCCTTGGGACCGCCCACGGCCCGCGTGTCCGCCTTGATCGGGTTGTAGGCGATGATCAGCGCCGTGTTCTCCGGGGTTATGGCGAACTCGTGGAGGTCCATCTTGTAGCCGTTGCCCGCCTGGACGGTGGCCAGCGGGCGGTAGTGCTCGTCGTAGATGATCCCCTCGCCGAAGCCCTCTCCCGCGAGCACCGGGCCCTGCCACCAGGTGAGCACGTGCTGCCCGCGGTAGACCTGCGCGCGGAAGTCGAACGCGCTCGTGTGGTAGGGGACCCTGTGGAACCACACGAGCCGGCCGCGGTCGTCGCTGATCATCGCGCCGTCCTGACCGGGCCCGGCCTTGGCGCCCAGGAACAGGTGGCCCGGCGCCACGCCGGGGTCGCGCCGCGTCACCACGATGCTCGGAGGCTGGAGCCCGGGCGCCGACTGGAAGTGCTCGGCGCCGGGCGGGTTCCCTCCCGGGTCGTGCACCTTCGGCGCAAGCCCGGACTCGCTCCGCCGCCCCTGCTCGGCGATCTTGAACTCCACGTCCCCGTCGCCGCCGGCCCCGATCAGGTCGGGATCGGCCGAGACGGTCACGGTCTCACCGGGCCTGAAGGGCTTGTAGGGCAGGAAGCTGGCGCCGAACCCGTCGGAGTGCGCCGCGAGCCGGCCCTTGTGGCTGCCGGTCTTCGAGCCGGTCACCTCGATCCCGGTGAGGTCCTTGATCGGCGCGCCGCGGAAGCTGACCTGGGTCGTGGGAGAAGCCGCCTGGCTGCCGTCCGAGGGGAACACGGCGACCGGCACGTTGGTCCCCGCCGAGGTGTTCATCAGGGCTGCAACGAAGAGCGCCGCGACCACCGCGGCGCCCGCAATCAGGAGCCTTCTGCGCTTCGACAAGGCGGGGGATGCTAGCCAGCGGCGTGCCGCCGGCCGAGCGGCGCGGGCGCGGCCAGCGCAGGTTTATTCTCGCCAGTGGGACGCAGATGCGGGCGATTGGCGCATTGGCAGGAGGGGCGGTGATCGCGCTCGCGGCGCTGGTGGCGCCGGGCTGGGCGGTGGACCCGGTGCACGACTCGCTGGTCTACTGCAAGGGGTCGCTCGACGGTGGGGCGAGCGGCGCGTTCACGAACAGAGAGCACACGATCGTGGTGGGCGATCCGCCACTCCCGCGAGGCGTCCGGCGCCGGCGGATGACGATCGACGGGATCTCCACCCCGGTGATGGAGGCTGGGCCCCGCCGGGGGCGGGAAGCGGTCGTCTTCGTCCATGGGAATCCGGGCTCGTCGCGCGACTTCGATTCCCTCGTGGCGGAGACCGGCAGGTTCGCGCGGGCGGTGGCATTCGACGTCCCGGGCTTCGGCCACGCGGACGATCGCCCGGGCGGTCCCTACACCACGCAGGGGGCCGCGCGCTTCATCGACGACCTTGCGAAGCGGCTCGGGATCCGGCGCGTCCACCTCGTCGTGCACGACTTCGGCGGGCCCTGGGGGCTCCAGTGGGGCGCGGAGCACGGCGACCGGCTGGCGAGCGTCGTGCTGATCGACACCGGCGTCCTGATCGGCTACTACGGCCACCCGGCCGCGTTGGTGTGGCACACCCCGCTGGCCGGCGAGGTTCAGGTGGCCACCACCACGCGCCAGACCTTCACCGACTTCCTCCAGTGGAACAACCCCCGGCCACTGCCCGCCAGGTTCATCAACCGGATGTACGACGACTGGGACCGCGGCACCCGATGCGCGATGCTGCACTACTACCGCGACGTCTCGAACCCCGATGCGATGGGCCGGTCGCAGGCCGCGGCGCTGCGCAAGCGCAGCCGGCCGGCGCTCGTGGTGTGGGGCAAGCAGGACCCGTACGTTCCCGAGAGCCTCGCGGCGAAGCAGAAGCAGGCGTTTCCCCGGGCCGAGATCCACGTGCTCCCGGGCGACGGCCACTGGCCGTTCGTGGAC
>VAWV01000241.1 GCA_005883295.1 Actinomycetota bacterium | reverse complement strand
GCGCGGGAAGACGTACGCCTATACAAGGCGCTTCATCCAGAGCGGCGTGCCGCGCCTGTTCGAGAGCTCGGTGGTCTCCTCCGGAGGCGACCGGACGGTGCTCTTCTCGGATCCCCCGGACGATCCGCTGGCGTACCAGGGTCTCTCGATCGGGCTGTACGCGCGGACGATGGCGATGCTCGGCGGGAGCGCGGGCGGCGCCGCGGCCACGACGCTGAAGCGTGCGCTCGAGGCGTCCTGGCGGCTGACCGCGCCGGACGGCGACATGAGCTACTTCGGGCGCAACCAGGAGGAGGCCTGGACGCTGGCGGCCACCGCCTACGGGGCGCGCCAGGCCGAACGGCTGCCCGGCACGCCCATCAGCCGGCGCGCCCGCTACGAGTCGATCGCCCGCCGGGCCCTCGAGCGGATTCGCGACGTCCACCTGGGGGGCCCCGCCGGGATCTACATCCTGCCGGTGGCCAGGCAGAGCATCAAGCGCACCCGGTCGATCATGGAGGGGGGCGGCGGCCAGACGCCCTTCGGCGGCCTCGCGCTCATGTACCTCGACTTCCTCGCCGACGCGGGGTTCCACCCCGGCCCCGGCCCGGACAGGATCCGCTCCGACTCGGGCGGCGCCTCGGTGCTGGGGCGGGGCGACTCCCTGCTCGCCACCCAGCGCGTGGGGGGCGTGTGGCTGGCCGTGCGCGGCAAGCCGAGCGACCGGCGTCCGGACGACATCCGCTACGACGCGGGGGTCGTGGCGCTCAAGCGACGGCTCCCCGACGGCAGCTGGGTGGACCTCGTCTCCCGGCGCCCGCCGTACCCGCCGCACGCACCCGACAGCGCCGGGCCCGTGCTGCGGAACGGGAGCGGCGGCGCCGGGTTCGCCGCAAGCCTGATCAAGGCTCACGGGCACGACGGTCTGCAGGCACTCGGGAGCTACCGCACGCTCTGGGGCTCGCCCGGGATCAGGCGGTCGGGTGACGTGCGCTACCGGCCGGTCGACTGCGGCGTGGACGTGAGCTTCCCGGTGCGCCGCGGCGATCACGCCGAGTACTCCGTGTTCCTACGCGACTCCGGCAGCCACTCGGGGCACGGCATGGTCGCGAGCGGCGGCACCACCGTCACCTCCAAGCCCACGGCTCACGTGGGCATCGAGCCGGGTTGGATCTCCTCGCTCGACGCGCGCGTGCTCCGCGCGCGCTTCTCGTGGGCGGCGCGGTCGTCGCAGCGCATCCACGTGAGGATCTGCGGGCCGTCGGCGACCACCGTGCACTACGACTTCAGGCTTGAGGTGGACGGCGTGCTGAAATCGTGGGCCGTCCCGAAGGGCCCCTCGACGGATCCCCGCGACAAGCGGCTCGCGGTGGAGGTGGAGGACCATCAGCTCGCTTACGCGTCCTTCGAGGGCTTGATCGAGGAGGGCAGCTACGGCGCCGGCGCGGTGATCGTCTGGGACACCGGGCCCTACCGCAACATCACCGAGCGCGACGGCAAGGAGGTCCCGCTCGGCCGGGCGCTGCGCGAAGGGCACGCGTCCGTCTGGCTCGAGGGGCACAAGATTCGCGGCGGCTACGCCCTCACCCGGACCAGGGCGGGCGCCAAGCCGCAGTGGCTCCTCATCAAGCGCCGCGACTCCGAGGCGGATGCCCGCCGCCGGCCGGTGAGCAGCCAGCCCGAATCGGTGCTCAGCGGCAAGACGCTCGAGGAGATGGCCGCGAAGACCGGGTGAGCCTCGCGGACCTCACGCCGGGCGAGCGACGGCAGATCCGACCCGCCCCGACACCGCGTTTCGTCGAGCCGATGAAGGCCGTGCTCACCGACGAGCGCTTCTCCGACCCCGCGTGGGTCTTCGAGCGCAAGCTGGACGGGATCCGGTGCATTGCGATCAAGTCGAACGGGGCGGTGCGGCTCCTGTCTCGGAACGACCTGAGCCTGAACGGGCGCTATCCCGAGGTCGCGGCGGCGCTCGAGCGCGACCGCGCGGACGACGTCGTCGTGGATGGCGAGGTGGTCGCCTTCGAGGGCTCGCGCACGAGCTTTGCCAAGCTGGCGCGCCGCGGCCGTGAGCGAGTCGCGGTCTTCCTCTACGTCTTCGACATGATGCACCTGGAGGGGCACGACATCCGCGGGCTGCCGCTGCGCGCCCGCAAGCGGTTGCTGCGCCGTGCGCTCGACTTCGTGGGACCGGTCCGCCTCACCCCGTACCGCAACCGCGATGGCGAGGCCCTCTACCGCGAGGCGTGCCGCAAGGGCTGGGAAGGGCTGATCGCGAAGCGCGCCGACAGCACGTACACGAGTGAGCGCTCACGCGACTGGCTCAAGTTCAAGTGCTCGGCGGAGCAGGAGCTGGTGGTGGGCGGCTTCACCGCCCCGAAGGGCTCGCGCGTGGAGCTCGGCGCGCTGCTCGTCGGGTACTTCGAGGACGGGCGGCTGCGCTACGCGGGCAAGGTCGGGACCGGGTTCGACCGTGAGACGCTCCGCGACCTCTCGCGCCGCCTGCGGCCGCTGCGGCGCGAACGGTCGCCCTTCGTCGAGGCCGACCTGCGTGGCCGGGACGTGACATGGGTCGAGCCCAAGCTGGTCGTGCAGGTGGGCTTCAGCGAGTGGACCCGCGACGGGCGGCTCCGCCACCCGCGCTTCCTGGGCCTGCGCGACGACAAGGACGCGCGCGAGGTTGTGCGCGAGCGAGCGGCCGCGGCCTCGTGACCGAGACGATCCGGGCCGGCCGGCGCCAGATCGAGATCTCGCATCCCGACAAGGCGATGTTCCCCAGGGCCGGTCTCTCGAAGCTCGACCTGGCCCGCCACTACGAGCGCGTCGCCCCGGCGATGGTCCCGCTGGTGCGGGATCACCCGGTCGCCATGCATTCGTTCCCGGAGGGCGTGGATGGCCCGGGCTTCTTCGCAAAGGACGTGCCCCGGCACTTCCCGGACTGGATCCAGCGGGTGACGGTGCCGAAGCGGGGCGGATCGCTCACGCACGTGCTCGCCAACGACGCGGCAACGCTCGTGTACCTGGCCAACCAGAACTGCGTGACCCCGCACATCTGGACGAGCCGCGCCGACCGCCCACGCGAGCCGGACCGGATCGTGTTCGACCTGGACCCTGCCGGGACGCGCTTCGCCGACGTGCGCGCGGCGGCGCGCACGCTCGGCGACATCCTCCGCGACCTCGGCCTCCAGCCGTTCGCGATGACCACCGGATCACGCGGCCTGCACGTGGTCGTCCCGATCCGCCGCGGCCGGGACTACGAGGAGGTGCACGCGTTCGCTCGGACAGTGAGCGGCGCGCTGGCGGACCGCGACCCGCGCCGGCTCACCACCGAGGTCCGCAAGGCCAAGCGCAACGAGCGCATCTTCATCGACGTCGGCCGCAACGCGTACGCGCAGCACGCGGTGGCGCCGTACGCGGTCCGCCCTCGCCCCACCGCGCCTGTGGCGACCCCGCTCCACTGGGAGGAGCTGGGCGACCGCAAGCTCCGCCCGGACCGCTGGACGATCAAGACGATCGGCGATCGCCTCGACGCCGACGACGACCCGTGGCGGCGTTTCCGCGGAAGCGCCCGCGCGCTGCCGCGGCCAGAGCGGTTACCGCGTAGGCGCCGCGGCCCAGGGCCAGATCAAGGGCGACGACCGACATGACGTTCTCGATCGTCAGGCGGGGTCGGAAACGAGCAAGCACTTGAGGTCCTACTTACAGCCTGTGCCCCCGCCCAGCCAGGACCGTGCACCGCCCGGTGGCGGACGAACGGAACCTGGTGTAGCGTCGGACCGGGGAGGGACCCCAGGCCGTTAAGGAGGACTCGCGATGCCTCGGTTTCCCACGCGACCCAACCACGCCACCGTCGTGGCCTACCTCGCCCTCTCCGTCGCGCTCGGCGGCGGCGCGTACGCGGCGGCGACGCTGCCCAACGGCAGCGTCGGCACCAAGCAGCTGAAGAATGGTGCGGTCACCACGCCCAAGCTCGCCACCAGCGCGGTCACGGCACGGGACGTTGCGAGCCATTCGCTCACCGGAGCGCAGATCAACCTGACAAAGCTCGGCACCGTGCCCAAGGCGAGTCTCGCAACGAACGCAAGCCATGCCGCACAGGCGGACAACGCAACCGCAGCCGCAGTCAGCCGCTATCAGGTCAGGTCCGCGGTAAGCCAGGGCGGCACGTTCACCTTCTCGGTGGCCCCCAACGACTCGAACTCCGGGTCCCAAAGCTGCCCTCAGGGAACCAAGGCGTTCAGCGGAGGTCTCACGAATTACCCAAGCGACATCACGGTCACGTCATCTCAGCCGGCGGCGGATGGCTCCGCGTGGGACGTGACTGCAAGCAACTCCAGCTCGACGACTACACACTTGCTCGACGTCTGGGTCGTCTGCGCGAGCGCCACGCCCTGACGTCGTGCCCGGGCCTAGCGCGACTCGAGCTCGCCCAGGATCCAGGCGGTGTGGCTCAGGATCCGCTCGGGCGGGTAGTGCTCGGGGTCGGTGAGCACCAGCCGGACCGCCTCGTCGGCGAAGCAGCTGTGCCAGCACCGCGCCGCGCCCGCGCGCGATCTGCTCGCGGAGCACGCCGGGCGCCCCCTCCGGCGGCATCAGCACGAGCCTCCAGGTGACCGGGTCGGCCTGGGCCGCGCTCAGGTAGCCGCGCAGGGCGCCCAGAAGGCTGTCCCGAGGGTCACCGCGGCGGAGGTCGCTCGGAAGGACGGTGGCCAGCTGCGCCAGCGCCCGCGCGCCCTCGCGCTCCACCAGCGCCTCGAGGAGGCCGGGCAGGTCCTTGAAGTGCCCGTACACGATCGGCCGGCTCACGCCGGCCTCGCGCGCCACCGCCTCGATCGACACCGCGTGGAACCCCCGGCGCTCGACGATCGACTTGGTCACATCCAGAAGCTGCCCTCGGCGCTCCTCAGCGGACATCCGGCCCGGCTTGGCTGCCTGCTCCACACCCATGAGTGATCCATGTTACAGTACCGTAAGTTACGGATATGTAGCTTCCGACCCCGTAACCGAGTGAGTGGGAGCCGCACATGAACGAAAACCAGCACGTCGACGTCGCAATCCTGGGCAGCGGGTTCTCGGGCCTCGGCATGGCCATCCGCCTCCGCCAGCAGGGGCATCACGACTTCGTGGTCCTCGAGCGCGCCGCCGAGGTGGGCGGCACCTGGCACTACAACACCTATCCCGGCTGCGCCTGCGACGTCCCGTCGCACCTCTACTCGTTCTCCTTCGCACCGAACCCGGAGTGGAGCCAGACCTACTCGCCGCAGAAAGAGATCTGGGACTACCTGCGCTGGTGCGCCGACGAGTTCGGCGTCCGCCCCCACATCCGCCTGAACCACGAGGTGACCAAGGCAGCGTGGGACGAGGATGAGGGCCGCTGGCGCATCGAG
>VAWV01000240.1:4551-7655 GCA_005883295.1 Actinomycetota bacterium | reverse complement strand
GTCGACCTATCGGCGCCGGCGGCGGCGCTCGGCACGAGCGTGACCGTCCCGACCCTCGACGGCGAGGAGGAGCTCAGGATCGAGCCCGGCACGCAGCCGGGCACCGTGCTGACCCTCCGCGGGCGAGGCATGCCGTCGCTCCGCCGGCGCTCGCGGGGGGACCAGCAGGTCGTGGTGAATGTCGTCGTTCCGCGCAAGCTCTCGGCCGAGCAGCGCGCACTGCTCGAGCAGTTCGCCGGCACGCTCGGCGAGGACAACCTGCGCGATCCGGCCGAGGACGGCTCGCTCTTCTCGCGGGTGCGGCGCGCACTCCGGTAGATGATCCGGCTCGCCGTTCGCGCGCCCGCGGACGAGGCTGAGGCGGTGCTCGCCGAGCTCCTCGAGCTGGCGCCGTCCGGCGTCGAGCAGGTGGACGGCGATGGGTTCGTGGAGTACGCGCTCTACGGCGCACCAGGCGAGCTGCCATCGCTGCCGGAGGGGGAGGCGCAAATCGCGGGGCACCGCGTGGTCGTGCGGGGCGAGCCCGTCCCGGACGACTGGAGCTAGCGCTGGAAGCGCTTCCACAGCCCGGTGCTCGTGGGTGGCAGGCTGTGGGTCCGTCCACCGTGGGAGGAACCGGCGGTGCGACCGGGTGTCCACGAGATCGTGATCGACCCCGGCCAGGCGTTCGGCACCGGCACCCACCCGACCACCCGCATGTGCCTCGAGCTGCTGCTCGAGCTGGACGCGCGCGGATCGCTGGCCGACCTGGGCTGCGGATCAGGCGTCCTCGCGATCGCCGCAGCGAAGCTCGGCTTCGAGCCGGTCTCGGCGCTCGACCACGACCGCGCCGCGGTGATCGCCACACAGCGCAACGCGCGCGACAACGCCGTGCTGCTCGACCGCGTCTCCCGCTGCGACCTCCGGCGAGAGCCGCCGCCCGCCGCCGACGTGATCGTCGCGAACCTGCACCGCCGGCTGCTCGTGCACCTCGCCGGCGCGCTTCGTGAGGAGCCGCGGGCGTTCATCGCCTCCGGGGTGCTCGACGCGGAGGCGGACGAGGTTGCGGGAGCCTTCGGGCCGGCATTCACGCAGCGGCGCCGCCTGACGCACGGTGGCTGGAGCGCCCTGCTCCTCACGCACCGCTGACCGCAGCGCGACTCGCCTCGAACGCCGCGATCACCCGCTCGCCGGCCGCCCGGCGCTCGGGGTCCATGGCCCAGCAGATCTCGGTGCCGCCCCAGCGGCGCTGAATCTCGGCCATGTCCGGGTTGCGCGGATCCCAGCCCCACTTCTCGCGCCAGTAGGCGTAATGGTGGCGGAGCCGCTCGGCCTGCTCGCCCGTGTAGTAGGCGAGCATGTGGAGGCCGGCTCGGCTGTCGATCAGCTGGCGCACCCGCCGCGGCAGCCGGCGGCCCACTGCGCGGGCGAGCTGCCGCGGCCGTAGCCGCGCGAGCCCCGGCGACTGCGGCCGCCTCGTGTCCATGTAGTGGAGGGCGACTACGTCGGGCAGGTAGAACGACTTCCTGCCGAGGGCGCGGATTCCCATGCACAGGTCCACGTCGTCGAGCCAGACGGGCGACCACTCGGGGTCGTAGCCGCCCGCCTCCAGCGCATCGCTGCGGCGGTACATCATGAAGCAGCCGATGCCCGAGTCGACCTCGGCCACGCGCCGCTCGACGTCCCCGCCCGGCGGGCCCCGGCGCTCGCGCCAGCCGGCCGGTCCCACGACGTCCACTCCGCAGGCCTGGATCTCCCCCGAGTCGAGGACCACCTTGCCGGTCACCACGCCCACGGCGACATCGATCCGCATGAGCTCGAGCATGCGCTCGATCCAGCCGGGCGTCTCGACCTTCACGTCGTCGTCCAGCTGCACGCAGAACTCGCCGGATGCGGCGTCGAGCGCCGTGTTCAGCGCGACCACCGCGCCCGCGCCAGGGCTCTCGAGGACCCACATCGCCGGGAGCCGGCCGCTGGTCTCCCAGCGGCGCAGTAGGTCGAGGCTCCCGTCGGTCGAGCGGTCGTCGACGGCCAGCAGCTCGACCTCCGGGTAGTTGGTGGTGTCGGCGAGCGCGCCGAGCACTCGATCCAGAAGATGCGCTCTGTTGTGCACCGGCATGAGGATCGAGACGCGGGGTGTGCTCATCGGCGCCGCAAGGACCATAATCGGTCGCATGCCGGGGCAGACGGCGCGCGATCGCATGACTGAGGGGCTGCTGCCGCCGCAGCCATCGCGCGTGCTGGTGCGGCGCGAGCTGGGCTACTTCCTCAAGCGGCTCGGCATGGTCGCGCTCTTCCTCACGGTCCTCGCGGTCTCGGCGTCCACGGCCTTCGCCCTGTTCGAGCACACCTCGTACTGGCAGGGCATCCAGCGCGCCTTCACAACGATCTCGACGCTCGGCGCCATGGGCCAGCCGAAGACGGTCGGGGGGCAGATCACCGAGATCGCCGTGGTCACCCTCGGCGTGGGTACGCTGTTCTACCTGCTCGGCACGGTCAGCGAGCTGCTCGTGACCGGGCACCTGACGGGCCTCCTGGGGGCCTTCCGCATGCAGAGGCGCATCGCCGAATTACACGACCACTACCTGATCTGCGGGTTCGGGCGGGTGGGCCAGCGCGTGGCCAGGCGCCTGAAGGACGCGGGCGTCCCGCTGGTGGTCGTTGACGCGAACCCCGAGATCCGCGAGGAGATGGAGGAGATGGGCGTCCTGCACGTGGACGGGCCCGCCTCCGACGACGACGTGCTCTGCGAGGCCGGAATCATGCAGGCCCGCGCCGTGGTCGCGTGCGTCGACTCCGACGCCGAGAACATCTTCGTCACGATCACAGCGCGCGCGCTCAGGCCGGACATCGAGATCGTCGCGCGCGCCGCGGAGGAGGCCACCGAGAAGAAGCTGATCCGCGCCGGCGCGAACGACGTGATCTCGCCCTACAAGGCGAGCGGCGACGCGATGGCGCGGCTGGCGCTGGACGTGCCGGGCGAGCGCGAGCGCGGGACCCCGGTCGACGTGAACGAGGACGGGCGCCCCGAGGGCCGGATCGCGTCGCTCGACCCGGCCGACAGCGCGCCGACCTCGGGCTGAGCGGGCAACGCGTCTACAGACCGGGCGGGTGGACGGCCACGA
>VAWV01000240.1:0-4505 GCA_005883295.1 Actinomycetota bacterium | reverse complement strand
ACGTGGCCGCCGCTCGCCTCGATAGTGATCCACTTGCCCCGCCCGGGCTGGCCCCAGTGCATGAAGTCGGCGGCGACCAGTGGACGGTTCAGGAGGCCCGCGTTGGCGAGGGCGTAGCTGACGGATCCCGAGCAGTCATAGCCCTTGTCGACGAAAGACCCGTGTCCCCCGCCCCAGATGTACGGGAAGTTGTAGATGGCGTTGCCGCCCTCGATCACCCTCAGGACCGCGTCGGGTGCGTTGAACGGCGCCTGGGCGGTCCCATCGGGGTTGAGCGTCGCCCGGTTTGCGGAGAGGCCGACACCCTCGTGCTTGAGCATGCGCCGGATCTGCGCGTCGCTGGGCGCGCCCGCGGCGACGTGCGTCGTGACGGAGGCGGCGTTCGTCTTGGGGGCACGCGCGAGGGCATGCTTGACGGCCGAGCGACTCTCGGCGTGCGCCAGGCCGATCTCGGAGTCGACGCCGCCGACCGAGGCCGTCGCGCTCGCGGGCGGGCCGGCAGGCGTGTCGAGCGACAGCACGTGGTTAGCGCGGTTCTGCTGGCGCACGGACGACTTGCCACCGGCTAGGAACGTCAGCGCAAGCAGGGCGGCGAGCAGGGGCACGGCGAGGAGCGCGAGGCGCCCCACCCCGATGCGGGCGACGACGGAAGGCATCGGTCTCTCTATCGGCTGGTTCTCGGATGACACAAGTGCCTCACTGGCGCTCGGCGAATTCGGCTAGCCCCCAGAGGTCCCGCCACTCGTGATCGTACGGCTCTTCGCCCGGAGGAGGCTCCGCATGCCGGTTCACCCAGGCGGTCCGCATCCCTGCCCGCGCGGCTGGGCCGATGTCGTACTTGAACCCGAAGGCCACGTGGAGGACGTCCCCGGGCGGCTCCCCGATGCGCTCGAGCGCGTGCTCGAACACCCGCTGCGACGGTTTGTAGGCGCCCACGTCCTCGGCGGTCACGAAGTCGTCGAAGGGGACCTCGAGCTGCCGCAGCGTGTGCTCGAGGATGTCCCGGTCGGTGTTGGAGACGATCACCAGCCGCAGTCCGGCCGCGCGCGCCCGCCGCAGCGCGGGCGTGGTGTCCGGGAATGGCTGCCAGCTGCGGATCGCCCGGACGATCGCCTTGGCGTCGGACTCGTCGTAGGGCCAGCCCCGCTCCGTACACAGCAGGCGCAGGCTCTCCGCGAGGATCTCCTTGTATCGGCGGTACTGGCCCCGCACGAGCTCGAACTGGATCGCCTCCCAGCGCTCCCTCAGCTCGCGGCCGGGCGCCAGCTCGCGGTCACGGGCCCGCAGGGCCTTGTCGTAGAGGAACGACCCGATACCGCCCTCCCAGTCCACCAGGGTGCCGTAGCAGTCGAAGGTGGCGGTTCGGATCACGGCCGTAAGCTTGCCCGATGCCGGCCCCGCGTTCCGCGATCTGCGCCATCGTGGGGGTGAGGGCCGGGGAGCTCGAGCGCGCCGTGGCGGCGCAGAGCAGCCCGGCGGACAGGGTCGTGAGCGGTCCGGGCGGGCTTCGCTGGCTCGTGGAGCGGGCGCTCACCACCGGAGCCGACTGGCTCTGGCTCCTGGACGGATCGTCGGTCCCGCGGCTCGACGCTCTTCTCGTGCTGCGCGAGGCCCTCACACGCCTCGACGGGCTGCCCGAGCCCGCGGTGCTGGGCGGCGCCGTCCTGACTGCCGAGGGCCGCGTCGACGAGACGAGGTCGCTGTGGTACCGAGCTCGGGCCCCGCGCTCGTCAGCGCGCGGAGGGCGCAGGCGCAGCTTCCGTCCCGCCGCGCGCACCTGGAACCTGGTGCGGTCATCGAGTGGACCGCCCGGCTGCTGCGCTACAGCACGGGCTACCTCGTGCCGGATAGCCAGGCTGTGGCGCTCGATGGCGGCCGCGACCCCGTCCAGGAGCCGCGGGTGGCGGCGCGGCTCCTGCTGGGGACCTCGTTCAGCTGGTTCGATCGCGTCAGGCTCGCCTACGAGCTCGCGCAGCGGCTGGCGCCCCGCTCATTCGAGCGGTGATCGGACGCCGGCGAGCAATCCGCCGGCGAGGTTCTCCACGCTCCGCCTGCTGAGGCGGTTCTTCCGCAGGTAGATGATCGACGTCCACACGAGCCACCATGCGAGCATCGGTTTCTCCCGGAGCCGCCACGCTCGGCCGCGGAGCATCAGGATCGTGTTGCGGATGTGGAAGTAGAAGCGGTGGTCGTCGTCAACCGCCGTGTGCTGGGTCGGCGTTCGATGCTCCACCACGCTGGCGGGCACGTAATCCCGGACCTCTCCACGGCCTGCCGCGAGATCAGGAGTGACACCCATGTCGCGGCGCGAACGGGAAGCAGCTCGCTCCTCACCGCGCCGGCGAGGCGCGCCGGGCCACGCCGCTGCACCACCGGGCGGTTCATCATGTGGGGGCGCCCGTCGCGCCACTCCACCCGGCTGCACATGAGGACCGGGGGGGCGGCGCCGTCCGCGCGCTCGATCGCGGCCAGCAGCTCCGCGAGCGCCGTGGGCCGGGCGATGCTGTCGTCGTCCATGAGCCAGAGCCAGTCGGCATCGGTCCGGCACCCGGCCGCTATCGCCTCGTAGAAGCCGCCGGTGGCGCCCTGGTTCTCGGGAAGCGCCACGACGGTCACTTGCGGGAACTCGGAGGCGAGCATGTCGACCGTCCCGTCGCTCGACTCGTTGTCCACGACGATCAGGTGGTCGACCGGCCGCGTCTGGCCCAGCACCGCGTCGAGCGACTGCCGCAGCAGGTCCCGGCGGTTCCGGGTGAGGATCGTCGCGGCGACCTTCGGGGTGGACACGCCGCGACTATGCCGTACGGAGGCTGCGCTGGCCCCGGCGGCCCGCGTACTCGGCCACGATCCGCTCCCCCGCGGCGCGGCGGTCCGGGTCTGTGGCCCAGCAGATCTCGGTGCCGCCCCAGCGGCGCTGGACCTCGCTCATGTCGGGGTTGCGGGCGTCCCAACCCCACTTCGCCCGCCAGTAGGCGTGGTGGTGGCGAAGCCGCGCACACTCATCCCGCGTGTACTGCCCGAAGAGGTCGAAGTCCACGTGCTCCTCGATCGCGTTGCGGACGGGGTACGGGAGCCGCCGCCCGACTCGCCTCACGAGGCCTCGCGCCATGCGGCGGGGATGGGTCTTGGAGAGGTCGTCCGTGCGCCTGGCCTGGAAGTGGTGCACCGCCCGGACGTCCGGCAGGTAGAAGGCCTTCCGCCCGAGCCTGCGGATCCCCAGGCACAGGTCCACGTCGTCGAACCACACAGGCGCCCATTCGGGGTCGTAGCCGCCGGCCGCCAGCGCGTCGGCGCGGCGGTACATCATGCAACAGCCGATCCCCGAGTCGACCTCCGCCACTTGGGTCTCGAGCTCGCCCGCCTGCCCCTCGAGCGGACGCGGCTCGACCCTGCTGATACGCATGCGGTGGCCGATCGGCTCGGCCGGTGCGGTGCCGCGCTCGTGCCAGCCGGCGGGACCGACCACGTTGACCCCGCAGGCGTGGATGTCGCCGGCGTCGAACACCACCTTCCCGGTGACCACGCCCACCGCCTCGTCGACCTCCATCAGCTCGATCATCTTCTCGATCCAGCCCCGCGTCTCGATCGTCACGTCGTCGTCCAGCTGCACGCACAGCTCGCCCGAGGCGGTGTGGAGGGCGGTGTTGAGCGCGTCGATCGCGCCCCGCCCGGGGCTCTCGATCAGCCTGAGTCGCGGGCCGCGGCCGCCAGGCTCCCACCGCCGCAGGATGTCCGGGCTGCCGTCGGTGGAGTGGTCGTCCACGGCCAGCAGCTCGACGTCCGGGTAGGTGGTGTTCTCGGCCAGCTTCTCGAGCACCAGGTCGAGCAGGTGCGCTCGGTTGTGCACCGGCATCAGGATCGACACGCGCGGCGGCACGGGGGTCAAACCACCTCGCGGTAGACGCCCTCGACCGCGTCGACGTGGGATGTCCACGGGATCGATATCTGGGGCCAGGCGGCCAGGGTGCGCCTGTGCATGTCCGGGACCAGCTCGGGGTGATCGACGACCCGGAGCATGAGGTCGGCGAGCCCGCGCCCGGTGCACGACTCGTTGATCCACCCGGTCTCACCCTCCCGCAGGTACCCGCCGATGCCGCCGAGCGGGTTCGCGATGAGCGGGATGCCCTTGGCGAGCATCTCGAGCCCGGTGTAGCCGAGGGCCTCCTCCCACACCGAGGGCATGAGCCCGACGTCCCCGTCCTCGAGGATCGCGTCGAGCTGATCGCGCGCGTAGAGCCCGTTGAGCTCGACGCGCTCGAAACCCGCCAGGAGCTCCTCCACCGCGGGATCCACGTGACCGAGCACGCGCAGGCGGAAGCGGCCCTCGGCGCCTGCCGCGCGCAGCGCCTCAAGCGCCTCCGCCACCACTCTCGAGCCCTTCGTGCGCGAGGCGCAGCCCCCGAGCGTGATGAACGTCGGCAATGTGGGCGCGATGTCGAGCCGCCGCGGGCGCAGACGCTCGATGTGCTTCGCGAACGCCGGCATGACGCTCATCCGCTCGCCCG
>VAWV01000239.1:4896-6122 GCA_005883295.1 Actinomycetota bacterium | reverse complement strand
ACCACCCACAGCAACCGCGAACGGAAGCTGGTCCAATCGCTGGAAGGCAGCCCTGAACGCCTTCGATATCACGTTCGACGGCCGCATCGGCGCCGGACGACGCTGCTCGTCGTGGATCGAGGTGGACGACAGCTCCCCTGACCAGCCCTCGCCCGGCCTATAAGGAATCGATCATCTAGTCGAGCACGTGCCCGGGCCGAAGAAGGCGGTTCGACGCCCGTCGGCGCCGAACCGCCGTTCCTCCGTCTTAACGTCGTCGGCTTAGAAGCGATGCCCCCGGCCGTACTTGCCCACGGTCGCGCTGGGATCGCTGGGCGACGCCACCGAGGGACCGGCTCTTACCGCGCTGTGGCCGTGTACGTGGCGGACTTGTGCTTCTGGTGCGGATCTCCCTCGTTGTTCGGGTCGTAGAGGTACGCGCAGACGTGGCGCGTACCGGCCGCGCCGGCTGTGAACTTGATCGTCCAGTCGTAGTTCGTCTTCGTGCCCACGACGTGGGTGTAGATCGAGTGCGTCTGGTTCTCCGCCTGCTTCGTGGAGGCGCACGGGCTGCTGTGGCCGTCGACCCCCAGCTTCGAGAAGCGTCCCGAGTAGCCCTTTAGCTCGGCGGTGTACTTCTGCCCGACCTTCACGTGGTTCGGGGTCACCGTCAGCGACAGGCTGGCGGGCTTCTTCTTCTTCTTGGCATCCGCGGTGCCTACCGCGCCAACGACAAGCGCGAGCGAGAGCACGGCCAGGCCGAGCGGGATTACCTTCCTCATGGTCCCTCCTTGAGTTGCGCCGCATTGGGGTAAGGCAGTGCCCCGCGAGTCCCCTCGGCGTGCTTCAGTTCAGTGTTAGGCCTACCACATCTGGGCCCCCCCGGTCAACAGGGGCAAGGTCTTTTCGCTAACGCTCTCAGGCGCCGATCGGCTCCACCGCCGGCGTCTCGGCGAAGGGAGCCGACGGGCGCCTCCTCGCGTCACGCTCGGCTCGCAGCAGCACGATCGAGGGAACCACGGCGAGCGCCGTGATCCCCAGCGACCACCAGAAAGCGGTCGAATAGGCGCCGGCGACGCCGGCGGGCGTCAACGGATGGTGCGCTGATATGAGCGCGCGCTGCAGGACCACGGCGAGCACGGCGGTTCCGATCGAGCCGCCAAGTCGCTGTAGGACGTTCATCTGCGGCGTCGCGTCGCTGAGCTCGCTCGGTTCGAGCGCGGCGAACGCGGCGGCGATCGCGGGCA
>VAWV01000239.1:0-4891 GCA_005883295.1 Actinomycetota bacterium | reverse complement strand
TCAATCCGAAGGGGATCGTGGTCAACGTGGTGACGATCACGCCGAATAACGCCAGCGGGCCGCCCCCGATGCGATCCGTCAGGCGTCCCGAGATCGGCATCGCGAGCGCCGCGCCGAGCCCCTGGGGTCCGACGAGCAGCCCCGTCGCCAGCACGCTCTCGTGGCGCACCTGCTGGTAGTAGAACGGCATCAGGATCATCGCTCCGAACAGCGCGGCGGCGAGGCAGAACGTGGTGATCGAGGCGGAGGAGAAGGTTCGCCGCGCGTAGAGGCGGACGTCGAGCAGCGGGCGGGGCACGCGCCGGGCGTGGGCGATGAACAGGCCCACCAGCGCGATCCCGCCGAGGATCGGCGCGATCACCCGTGGCGACGAGAACCCACCCGTCCTGCCGATCTCGGCCACTCCGTACGTGATCAGGGGCATCCCGGTGACTGCGAGCAGCAGCCCCCGCACGTCGAGCCGTCCGGCGTCCTGCGATTCGCTGCGAGGGAGGCCGCGCAGCGCGGCGATGAAGGCGATGACGCCGATCGGGGCGTTGACGAAGAAGATCCAGCGCCAGCTTGCGTTGTCGAGGATGAGGCCGCCCAGCGCCGGTCCCAGGATCGGCGCCAGCATCGCCGGCACCGCGACGACGCTCATCACGCGCCCCATCCGCCGCGGCCCCGCGGCCGCGGCCATCATCATCTGGCCGACCGGCAGGATCAGCCCACCCCCGACGCCCTGGACGACGCGAAACGCGATCAGCATGGTGGCCGAGCTCGCGACGCCGCAGAGCACCGACCCGAGCGTGAACAGCACCAAGGACATCAGGTAAACCTGCTTGGCGCCGAACCTGCGGCCCGCCCAGCCGGAGATCGGGATCACCGCCGCGAGCGAGAGCAGGTAGCCGGTGACGACCCATTGGATGTTCGCTATCGAGCTGTGCAGCTCGCTGCTGAGCCGGCTGAGGGCGACGTTGACGATCGTCGTGTCGAGGATCGACATGATCGCGCCGAGGATCACGATGACGGCGATCCGCCAGACCCAAGGTTCGACTCGGTCAGTCGCGCTGGGCGCCATCCCGTCCCGAAGAGTAGGAGCACCCAAACGGCGTCCTCACCGGTCGCCTCGGGCCCAAGGTGCGCAGAGTCCCGGCTCCCTGCCCTAGTCTGCGGGCGGACGGTGAGGGGCGGGGCAGGGAACCCAGGGGATGCGCGCGTGCGCGCCGCGCGCCCGCGCGTGATCCACGTGGCCATTGCGCTGTGCCTGATGGCGCCAGGCATCACCCCGAGCTCCGCGGCCGCCAATGCCAACCGATGCGGGACATCGGTCCCCGACGAGCCGCCCACGGCTGTCAACGGCTTCGGCTCGCAGTGGTTCAACGAGCACGGAGTGGCGGCACAGGCCCCGCCGTCGGACACCTTTGGCTACGCCGGCATCGCGTTCAACCACCAGAGCGCCCAGATCAACGCGCTCAACAACAACTCCACCCAGATCTATCTATCCGGGACCGTGCAGTGCGCCACCGTGGGCGGGATCGGGAACGCGCCGAACGCAGGTGAGTACCCGATCAAGGCCCCGCCCGCGATTATCCGTCTCCCATGGCTGCGGCGCGACGGAAACCTGCTCGAGGCCTCGGACCGTCGAACCACGATCCTCCGAGGCTTCGACTACCACTACAACACCGAGTGGCCGGACGCCGAGTACAACCTCACTGATGCGGACATGGCGCGGATCGCGTCATGGGGATTCAACCTCCTCCGGATCCGCATAGATGGGTTCCTGTCCGGGTGGGGCCGGGGTTCTCGGGCCGAGCCGGGCTACTGGGAGAACCTCGATCACGTGATCGCCGACGCCAACCGACATGGCATCTACGCGATGCTCTCGACCGTCACCGACAGCGAGGAGGCTGCCCAGGCCGACTCCAAGGCGATGGAGGAGGCCAAGTTCGCGAAGGGCACCGCGGCCAACGCGTGGTGGGTCAGGTTCGAGGCGACGATGTTCTCCCGGTACAGGAAATGGCCGGGTGTCGTCGGCTACGACACGATGAACGAGGACGATTCCTTCCCGCCTCCGATCATCGACAGGCAGTTCATGGGCCCCGCCCACGAGCAGCTCGATGCAGCGCTGCGGAACCAGGTCCGCGACAGCCGGCACATCTACTTCCAGGAGCCGTCCGGCTGGAGCTACTGGGGCGCACAGTTCACCCGCATCCCCGGACCCACCGGCCTGATGAACGGCGTCGACATCGGCGATCCCAATCGCGTCTTCTGCCCCAAGTGGCTGGCGAACGGGGACTCGAGCAGCGACCTGGCGACCGACGGGCTGATGGCCGCGCAGTCCAACGCGCCGCTGTTCATCTGCGAGCTGTGGATAACGAAGACGGGAAGCGATGGGACGACGATCGACCAGCAACGGGCGGCGCTCAACGCCATGGACAGCCGGCTGGTGGGAGGGGCGCGCTACATGTACACCCCCGACGCCAGCAACGGCGCGCTCACCCACGACGGGCACGCCGCGCCGTGGCTGCCGCAATACGCCCGCCCGTATCCGGAGTGGGCCGGCGGCACGATCAAGTCGATCGGCTACGACTTCGGCGCGCGCAAGCTCGTCGTCGGTCTCGGCCTCAGCGGCTCAGGGCCTACCGAGGTCTATGTCGGTTATCCAGGGACCTATCCGAACGGCTTCGTGGCGTCCTCGTCTTCCGGCGCCAGGCTGGTCTACGACGGCCACCGCGTCGTCAGGGCTTCGCGGATGTCCTGGGACACCAAGCGCCGGCGCGTCGTGCTGCCGCCGCAGCGGCAATCCGTGACCTTCACCCTGTTCCCGCGCTGAGATCACGCCTGTGCGGAAGGTCATCTACTCGATGAGCGTGTCGCTGGATGGCTTCATCGCGGGCCCGCGCGGGGAGATCGACTGGTCGGCGCCCAACGAGGAGCTGCACCGCTTCCACAACCAGCAGGTGCGCGACCTCGGGGCGCACCTCTGCGGCCGGCGGCTCTACGAGGAGATGCTCTACTGGGAGACCGCCGACGAGAACCCCTCCGCGGCCGAGCACGAGCTCGAGTTCGCCCGCATCTGGCAGAGCCTGCCGAAGGTCGTCTTCTCGAAGACGCTCCAGAAGGTGGAGGGCAATGCGAGGCTGGCGAGCGAGGGAGTCGCGGAAGAGGTCGCCAGGCTCAAGGAAGAGCGAGGCGGGGACCTGGCTGTCGGCGGCGCAGGGCTCGCCTCCGCGCTGATCAAGCTGGGCCTAGTCCTTACTTCCCGGCCCTGGAGCAGCGGGTCGACCTTGAGCTGGCCGAAACGCGGACGTTTGGGCCGCGCGTCGTTTACCTGCGCTACGCGCGCGGGTAGCTACGCGTGCGCCATAGCCGGCGATGACGCTTGACATCTCGCGTGCAAGGGAGTTGAGTTGGTCGCCGTGGCTCGTACCCCGGTCGCGTCGGCGATGGCCGCGCTCGCCCTCGTCCTTCCGGCGAGCGCCGGCGCCGTCACGATCAAGGTCACGACCAAGCAGGACGTGGTGGGCAACGACGGCCGCTGCTCGCTGCGGGAGGCGATCAGCGCCGCGAACAAGGACGCGGCACTGGGGAAGGCGCGGGGGGAGTGCCCGGCCGGCCACGGAGCGGACACGCTGGTGATCCCGCGTGGCCGCTACACGCTGTTCATCCCGGGCGCCCACGAGGACGCGAACGCGAGCGGGGACCTGGACGTCCGCGGGCGGGTCGTCCTCCGCGGCGCCGGCGCGTCGCGCACAACGGTCGACGCGGCGCACATCGACCGCGTCTTCGACATCGCGGACGGCGCGATCGTGACGATCAGGGGGATCACCGTCAGAGGCGGCCGGACTCCCGATGGCGCCCCCGGGGCGAACGCGTCGCCGGGGACGAACGGCTCGGCCGGCGTCGCGGGCGGCAACAGCGACGGCGGGCCCGGCGGGATCGGGGAGTCCGGCGGTGGGATCCGCACTTCCGGAACGCTCACGCTCGTCGACAGCGTCGTCACCGGCAACCGCACAGGTGCGGGCGGACGCGGGGGCAACGGCGCCGCGGGCGGCGCCGGCGGGGTCGTCGCGAACGGTGGCCGCTCGCAGGGCGCAGCCGGCTCGCACGGCGGCGACGGCGGCGGGATCGCGGCCGGCGACGCGCGGCTTACCTTGATCCGAAGCACCGTGAGCGCGAACGTCACGGGCGCGGGCGGACGGGGCGGCGGTGCGGGCCCCGGCGGCGCGGGCGGCGGGGGGGCGGCGTTCGGTGGGGCGGGGGGCAACGGCGGCAACAGCCTCGGCGCCCCCGGAGGCCTCGCCGGCGCTGGCGGCGGCATCTTCACCGCCGGACCGGTCACGCTGATCGGGAGCAGGGTCGTGGAGAACCACGTCGGCGCGGCCGGCGATGGCGGCGACGCGAGCACGGCCGGGGCCGGCGGTAAGGGCGGTATCTACAACGCCGGTACCGGCGGAGCCGGCGGTGCGGGCGGGGTCAGCGCCGGCGGGCTCGGCAGCATCGGCGAGGCCGGCGGTGGGGTGTACCCGGGGCGTGGCCTGAGCGCGAGGGACTCGACGATCGCGGGCAACAGTGCGGGCGCCGGCGGACACGGCGGGCGGAGCGGCGCCGGAGGTCAGGGTGGCCTGGGCGGTCGTGGCGACTCGGGCGGGGCCGGCGGCGCCGGTGGAGCAAGCAAGGGCGGTGTGGGCGGAGACGGCGGCAACTCGGGTGGGGCGGGCGCGGTGCTGACCCTCGCGCGGACGACGATCTCGGGCAACCGGGTAGGTGCCTCCGGTGACGGCGGAGCGGCGGGCCCGGGCGGCGGAGGCGGGGGTGGAGGGCAGGCCGGCTCCACCTTCGGCTCGACCGGGGGGCTTGGCGGGGCAGGCGGCGACAGCATCGGCGGCCCGGGTGCGCCCGGTCAGGT
>VAWV01000238.1 GCA_005883295.1 Actinomycetota bacterium | reverse complement strand
CCCCTCTACGCCGCGATTGCGAGCGAAGTACGAGGACCGTCGCTCGGGCGCCGTCAGCACCCGGGTCCGTCCCCGCACCGCCGGCTCGGCCGGCCGCCGGCGGTTGTCCACAACCGTCACCGTGTCCTCCGGCAGGAGCTCCAGGCGGTCGAGACCGGCGAGCAGCTGCTCGAGCTCGTCCTGGGTCCCCGCGAACGGAACGACCACGTCGATCCGCGGCCGGCGGCGACCCGAGGATGCTTGTGGCGCGGTCTGAGGCATAGAACTCGTCACAGAAGGGAATCTTGCCCTGCAAGGGGAGGACGTGCGCTGGACCATCGCAGGGACGTGGCGCATCACCCGAGACGGATAGTTATCGTCGCGACGGAGGCGACCCGGGGGGGGCGCTGACACGAGGAGCTGACCGTGATCGGGAAGACACGGAAGCCGCCAGAAGATGAGTTGGCACTGAGCAGGGACGTGGCGCCACGCCCGAAGCGCGGGCCCGCTGCGCCATTCTCGTTCCTGTTTCCGCCTGCACGCCCGGTTCGTCCAAAGGGAGGCAGCGGCGAGCTCGCGGACATCCGCGAGGGCTCCCCGACCTGGACGCTCGCGCACCGCGACAGCGTCTTCCGGCGCATGCTCGCCGTCGCCGATGCCTTCTCCGCGGGGGTGGCGGTCACCGTCGCAATCCTGGTCGGCGGCGACCGGCCAAAGCTGGGCGTGGTGGCCGCGCTCCCCCTCGTGATCCTCGCTAGCAAGGTGGCGGGCCTGTACGACCGCGACGAAAACCTCATCCGCAAGGCAACGCTCGACGAAGCGCCCGCGCTCCTGCAGATGGCGACCACCTACGCGCTCGTCGTCTGGCTCGTGCAGGGCGTCTTCATGGAGGGGATCCTCGGTCGCAGGCAGGTGCTCGCCCTCTGGGTGTTCCTGTTCGTGGCGCTGGTCGTGAGCCGCGCCGTCGCCCGGCGGCTGGCCGTCTCGATCACCGAGCCCGAGCGGGTGCTCGTGCTGGGCGACGCGGACGAGTGCCACGAGCTCGAGCGCGTGTTCCAGCGTAGCCACGCGATCAACGCGATGGTCGTGGGCCGGGTCCCGCTACAGGAGGAGAAGGCTGGGGCGAACGGCGGCAACGGCCACGGGAGGCATCACCGCCCCCTCGGGACATTCGGCGAGCTGGCCGACCTGATGCTCTCGCAGCGCATCGATCGGGCCGTGATCGCGGCAGCCGCCTCGCCGAGCGAGCAGGTGCTGGACAAGATCCGGCTGGTCAAGTCGCTCGGAATCAAGGTGAGCGTGCTGCCGCGGCTCTTCGAGGTGGTCGGCTCGTCGGTGGACGTCGAGGACCTGGGTGGCGTCATGCTTCTCGGGCTGCGGCGCTACGAGCTCACGACGTCGTCGCGGTTTCTCAAGCGCGCACTCGACATCTCGGTCTCTGCCGCGGCCCTGTTCCTGCTCGCGCCGGTCCTCCTCGCGATCGCCATCGCGATCAAGGTCACCTCGCCGGGCCCGGTCCTGTTCCGCCAGAGGCGGATCGGGAGGCACGGCAAGTCCTTCCAGATGCTCAAGTTCCGCTCGATGTACGACGGCGCCGACGAGATGAAGCCAGAGCTCCATGCTCTGAACGAGGCGGACGGGCTCTTCAAGATCGCGAACGACCCTCGGGTCACGCCGGTGGGCCGCCTATTGCGCCGCGTGTCGTTCGACGAGCTCCCCCAGCTGGTCAACGTGCTGCGCGGCGAGATGAGCCTGGTCGGCCCGCGCCCGCTGGTGGGCGACGAGGACGCCCAGATCAAGGGCTGGCTGCGGCGGCGCCTGGACGTGATCCCTGGCATGACCGGTGTCTGGCAGGTGCACGGCTCCTCGCGCATCCCGCTCCGGGAGATGGTGAAGATGGACTACCTGTACCGCGCGAACTGGTCGCTCTGGCTCGACCTCAAGATCCTGCTGCGCACGGTGCCGTTCGTGCTCTCCCGCCGGGGCATCTAGCCCCGTTCGGTCCTCAGTCGCGCAGGGCCGGGATTCGCGCGTCCTTGGGCGGCCCGGTCGGAACGAGGCGCGGCGCATCGGGCGGGCCCGCGGCCTTCGCCGCGGCCCGCCGGCCGGCGTAGGTCCCGGCCAGCTCGCCGAGCCGCCGGTGGCTCAGCCGGGCGCGCAGCATCGACCGGCGACCGCCCCGATCGGTCCACCACTCGCGAAGCAGGTCGCGCAAGCCGTACGGCGGCAGCTCCACGAACATGCCGAATCCGACCCACTCCCGGCGCCAGCGCGCGTAGCGCTCGCGCGGCGACTCGTCGGAGTGGTCGTGGTCCACGCAGAGCGCCGGATCCACGATGGTCACGTAGCCGCGCCGCAGCCAGTACCAGGCCCACTCCTTGTCTTCGGTGCCGGGCATGTCCTCGCGGAACGGCCGCTGCCGCCATAGGGCCGCCCGGAAGCAGCCGTTCACGTTCGAGTAGCCCCAATGCGGATGGCGGGCGGCGTCGCCCGCGTCCTGTACGCGCGGCCCGGCCAGCCGGTGCCCCTCCGGGTCCCCCTCGTAGCCGCATACGCAGGCGACTTGCTCGTCGGCGAAGGGCGCCACCACCCGCTCGAGCCAGCCCTCGTCGCGGGGGAAGGCGTGCGCCGACAGCGCCACGATCAGCTCTGCGCGCGCGGCGGCAGCTCCGGTGTTGAGAGCGCCCCCGTAGGTGAACGTGGCTGCCGGGATCTCGACGACGCGCGCGCCGCCCAAACGCGCGATCGCGACCGTGTCATCGCTCGAGCCCGAGTCCACCACGATCGTCTCGCTCCGTGCGGCGATCGTCTGCGCCGCCAGGAGCGACAGCGTCCGCCCGATGCTCTCGGCCTCGTCCTTCGTCCGGACGACGACGCTCACGGTCGGCTGCTCGCTCATCGCGCGTCCACTGTGACAGCACGCGGGTCGCGGGGCGTCCGGTCCCAGCTCGTGGGCCCGGCGCCCGTCGCGATCCGGATGTAGGTCCGGAGCTTCCGCGCTGCGAGGAGCGGCGCACCGAGGAGCGCGCGGTAGGCGGCGGCGGGGGCCCCAACCAGAGCAAGCGCGCCGACCACGTGGATCGCCTGCGCCGCGAGCCCTGCTGCCGCCATCAACGCCGTGCGCCTGCACCCAGTCATGGCCGCGACCGCGCCCACGCCAGCCCCTGCGGCGGCCAGGACGGACTGCGGCGGGACGAGGACGTCGAGACCCGCAACGGCCTCGTCGAGGTTCCCCTCCCCGAAGCCGCGAGCGAGTAGGCGCGGTGCGTGACGGACCAAGTCGAGGCGTCCACGCT
>VAWV01000228.1 GCA_005883295.1 Actinomycetota bacterium | reverse complement strand
CCGGAGCCGGCGTTCTTCATCCGCGAGAAACCGATCTCGAGGAAGGCGAACCCGGCCTGCATGAACATCACCAGCACGCCGGCCACGATCACCCAGGTCGTGTTAACGCTCGACGTGACGTCGGGCAGGGTGGGACCGCTGGCGGCCGAGGCCGCCGCGGGTAGCGCGAGAGCGGCGGCGAGCGCCGCGGCGCATCCCGCCAGAACCCGTATTCGGGCAGGGGACAGCGGAGCCGCCCCCCTGGCTCGTCTTGACATGAGGTCCTCCTATGTCGGCTTCCGCCGCACGAGTCCCGGCGGCGGCGATCTCATCTCTTGGACCGCCACCGTACGGACGCGTTCCCGCAGCGTCATTGGACAGGTGTCGGAAATCTGGCCGGCGCGTTTCGCCCAACGGTCGAAGGCCCGCTGGACAAGCGGGCCAGCGGCAAACCCTGAACGGGGTCAGACCCCTACTTGAGGGTTCTGTGGCGGCAGCGGAGGTCGTCGCGGCTGTAGACGGGCGGCGCCGCGAGCACCGAATCCGAGCGCGGGTCGAGCGCGTTGTATACCGACACCGCGCAGGTCCGAGTCGGGAGTTTGAAGGCGAAGAAGCGGTCGCGCGTCCACCCGGGCGCCGTGTAGGCGGGTCCGGTGGCGATGGTGGCGCGCCGCAGGCCCTCCACGCGAATCCGCCGCCACGAGCGGTCGACTGGCCCGAAGATGAACAGCTTGCCGGCCACGCGCTGCCAGTTGCCGTTGCAGAACTCACCGCGACCCTTCACCCCGCGGTAGACGAGCTCGGTGCAGGCGGGTCTGAGGTCGTTCCTGCTCAGGGGGTAGCCCGGCGGGATCAGCACGTAGAGCTTCCAGCGGTCGCCGTGGGAGATCCCGCTGGTCACCCGCACCCGTCGCATCCCACGCTCGAACCGCCCCTCCTGGGCGGCGGCCGAGGTCTGGCGGAGCAGCAGCCGCCAGGCGCGCCCCTTGAGCACCCGGATGTGCCGGGCCACCTTGAGGAACTCGCGCAGCGGGAGCCGCCAGCCGGCGAGGACCGCTACACGCAACCCGGCACGCGGGCTCCAGACGACCTGCCGCGCGAATCGCTCGCCCTGGTCCGACTGCCAGGTCCAGATGGCCTTGTGGCCGTGGATCGTCACGGGATGCGGCGGGCCGGTCGAGCAGCAGACGTTGCCGCCGCTGTCGGAGGGACGGAGGGTGAACACCGTGAGCGAGCCGTCGCAGTCGTGCGCGTCGATCCGCGGGTTGCTGACGTCGGCGTAGCAGACCTCGTCCGGTGCATTCGAGTTCGCGGCGCTCTCGACGAGCCGGTAGTGCCTCGGCAGCTTGGTCGCCACGGCGTGCAGCCGCGCGCTCGCGTCGCAGGCGGTTACCAATGCCAGCGCCAGCGCCATGCACCCCGTCACGCACGCCCTCCCAAGCACACGCATAGTGTGCTCCTCACGCGCGCGCGAAGGGAAGGCCCGCCGCTAACGTCTATCGGACATGCGGGATTTCATCGAGACGATCAACTCGCGCGTCGTCGTCTACGACGGCGGGATGGGCGCCACGCTCGAGCAGTTCGACCTCTCGAGCGAGGACTACGGCGGGCTGCCCGGGAAGTGCCACGAGGCTCTTGTCCTGCACCGGCCCGACGTGATCAAGGGCGTCCACGAGTCGATGCTCGAGGCCGGCGCCGACGTGGTGGAGACCGACACCTTCCAGGGCAGCCGCCTGAAGCTCGACGAGTGGGGGCTCGGCGACCACACGGTCGAGATCAACACGAGGGCGGCTCAGATCGGACGTGAGGCCGCCGGCGAGGAGCGCTTCGTGGCCGGCTCGATCGGGCCGACCGGAATGCTTCCGGCGAGCGACGACCCGACCCTCGGGAACATCTCGTTCGGCAAGCTCGTGGAGGTCTTCACCGAGCAGGCCCGCGGCCTGATCGAGGGCGGCGCCGACCTGATCATCATCGAGACGGCCCAGGACATCCTGGAGGTCAAGGCCGCCGTGCTCGGGGCGCGCGAGGCCTTCAAGGAGACGGGCCGGACGCTGCCGATCCAGACGTCCGTATCGCTGCTTCCGCAGGGCGGCAAGATGCTGCTCGGGACCGACATCCAGGCGGTCCTCACGACCCTGTCCGCGCTGGACGTCCAGGTGATCGGGCTCAACTGCTCGACCGGGCCCGGCGACATGCGCGACGCGATCCGGTTCCTCGGCGAGCATTCATCAGTGCCGGTCCACTGCATCCCCAACGCCGGGCTGCCTATCCAGGGGCCGGGCGGCGAGACCATCTTCCCCGAGCAGCCCGACCCGCTCGCATCCATGCTCCAGGAGTTCGTCGAGCGCTACGGCGTGACGATCGTCGGCGGCTGCTGCGGCACGACGCCCGACCACATCCGCGCGATCGCGGAGCGCGTCAAGGGACGCGAGGCGCCGCCGCGCCCGAAGGACGCCTGGGCCGCGCACCTGTCGAGCATGATGACCGCGACGCCGCTCGAGCAGGAGCCGCGCCCGGCGATGGTCGGCGAGCGCGTGAACTCGCAGGGGTCGCGTAAGGCCAAGGAGCTCCTGCTTGCCGACGACTACGACGGGCTGGTCCAGGTCGCCGAGGACCAGGTCGAGGGCGGCGCCCACCTGCTCGACGTCTGCGTGGCGCTCACCGAGCGGCAGGACGAGGCGGACCAGATGCGCGAGGTGGTGAAGCGCATCTCGCTCACCCAGCCCGCGCCGATCCAGATCGACTCGACCGAGCCCGAGGTGATCAAGACCGCGCTCGAGCAGATCCCCGGCCGCGCGATCGTCAACTCGATCAACCTCGAGGCGGGTCGCGCGAAGGCGGACACCGTGATCCCGCTCGCCCGCGCGCACGGCGCCGCGCTGATCGCGCTCACGATCGACGAGGAGGGCATGGCCAAGACCGCCGACCGCAAGGTGGAGGTCGCGAAGCGCATCCGCGAGATCGCGTGCGACGAGCACGGCCTCGACCCCGAGGTCCTGATCTTCGACGTCCTCACATTCACGCTCACGACCGGCGACGAGGAGTGGCGGCCGTCCGCGATCGAGACGATCGAGGGGATCCGCCGGGTCAAGGCCGAGCTGCCCGGCGTGAAGACCTCGCTGGGGGTCTCGAACGTGTCGTTCGGCGTCTCGCCGCCCGCCCGCGCGGTGCTCAACTCGGTCTTCCTCCACCACGCCGTCGACGCCGGGCTCG
>VAWV01000251.1:2555-5888 GCA_005883295.1 Actinomycetota bacterium | reverse complement strand
GAGCGCGATCGCGTCAGCCACGCTCCAGGGTCTCGGCGGCGTGCTTCAGGGTCGGCTCCACCACGGGCCACGACTGCCCGATCGCGCGCGGGGAGCCCGGGAAGTTCACGATCAGGGTGCGGGCGCGCACCCCCGATACCCCGCGCGTGAGGATGCCGAGCGGGGTGTGGTTACGGGACTCCGTGCGGATCGACTCCGCGTAGCCGGGTGCCTCGCGCTGGATCACGTCGCGCGTGGCCTCCGGGGTGACATCGTCGATGGTCAATCCGGTGCCACCCGTGGTGAAGATGAAGCGCACGTCCTGCTCCACCCAGCGGAGCATGGCCTGCTTGATCGCCTCGCGGTCGTCGCCGACCGTCTCGTGCGCGGTCTCGAGCCCAGCCGCCTCGCACAGCCGCACGAGCTCGGGCCCCGATCGATCCTCGCCGTCCCCCTCGGACAGCGACGTGGAGATCGTCAACACCGCCGCGCGCATCACCGGCGCCAGTCCTCCCGACCGCCCGACTTCTCGAGCAGCGCCACCTCCGCCACCTCCACCCCGCGCTCCAGTCCCTTCACCATGTCGTAGACCGTGAGCGCCGCGACCGCGGCGGCCGTCATCGCCTCCATCTCAACGCCCGTCCGCGCGCTGGTACGGGCCTCGGCCGTCAGGGTCACGGTCCCGCCCGCAGGATCGACCTCCGCGGCGACGTCGACGAACGTCAGCGGCAGCGTGTGGCAGAGCGGAATCAGCTCGGCGGTGCGCTTGGCCGCCTGTATCCCGGCGATCCGCGCGGTGCCGAGCACGTCCCCCTTGGGAGCGTCGCCGCGCGCGACGGCACCAGCGGTCTCCGGCGACATCCGCACCACGGCGCGGGCCACCGCGCGGCGGTCCGTGACCGGCTTGCCGCCCACGTCGACCATTCGCGCGCGGCCGTGCTCGTCGAGATGAGAGAGACCGTCTATGCGGGCACCGCGGACCGTTGCGCCGCCGCGATCAGATCGCGCACCGCCTGCTCGTCGCCCTGGCGGAGCAGCTCCACGGGGTCGGGATCGCCGTTCACGATCGACTCGAAGAAGACCTTGCGGTCCTGGTACGTGGGCAGCGTAGCCTTGGCCCAGCCGCGCGCGTCGTTCAGGAGCACCGCCAGCCGCGCGTAGGGCTCGCCGTAGGCTTCGGCGATCTCGCGCTTCATGCGCTTGGCCAGCGCCGGGCTCGCGCCCGCGGTGGAGATCGCGATCGCGAGCGGCCCTGTGCGGACGATCGCGGGCAGGATGAAGTTGCAGAGCGGCGGCACGTCGACCACGTTGACCAGCATCGCGCGGCGCTCGGCCTCCTCGTACACGGAGATGTTCACATCGGTGTCCGCTGTCGCCGCTATCACCAGGAAACGGCCGTCGAGGTCGCCCGGCTCGAAGGCCCTGCGCTCCCAGCGAATCGACCCCTCGGCGGCGAGCTCCTGGAGCTCGGACACGGCCTCTGGCGCGACGAGGGTCACGTCGGCATCGCACGCCAGCAGCCCCTCCACCTTCTCGAGGCCGACCTCGCCGCCGCCCACCACGAGGCAGGCCCGCGCGGATAGGCGCAGGCAGGCGATGTAGAGAGGGGTGTCCAGCATGTCGCGCACGCAGGTCTGGTCGCAGATACCGCGACGGTGCTGGCAGACGCACTCCTTGCCCGCGTAGGCCTGTGCCGGCATGCTGTTCAGTCTAGGGTGGCCCGCCTACCGTCTGAACGCGCCCCGGAGCGACTTCTTGCCCAGCTGGAGCAGCGGCCTGGCGTTGTGGATGAGGGCCCCGCGCTTGTCGGCGTCGCGCCCGTAGAGGAGCTGGGCCGCCGCGTGGAGTGCCGGCCGCATCGACTCGTCGTACGGGTGCCACCAGAAGTTGCGCAGCCGCGACGGCTCCCACGCCACCTGCTTGATGTTCACGCACTCGTAGAACCCGAACTTCGAGTGCGCCCGCCCGAGGCCGGAGTGCTTCACGCCGCCCCACGCGCAGGCGCAGACGCCGTGCGAGTACATGTGGTCGTTGATCCAGACCATGCCGCTCTCGATCCGCTTTGCGATCCGCTCGCCCTTGTCACGGTCGAGTGTCCACACGGACGTCCCGAGACCGAACTCGGAGTCGTTGGTCAGGCGGAGGGCCTCCTCCTCGGAGTCCACGACGGTGATGGGGATCACCGGCCCGAAGATCTCCTCCTGCATGATCCGCATGTCGGGTCGCACGCCCGTCAGGACGGTCGGGGCGAAGAAGCGACCGCGCTCGAACCCGGGAACCTCGGTCTCGCCGCCGCAGTGGAGTGTCGCGCCGTTCGCCACCGCGTCCTCCACCAGCTCGCGGACCAGCTCGAATTGGTCCTCGGAGACCATCGGCCCGATCTCCGTATCGCCGTCCATCGGGTTGCCGACCTTCAGCGCACGTGCGCCCTCCACGACCCCGTCGATGAAGCGATCCGCGATATCGCCCATGACGTACACACGCTCGATCCCCGAACAGGTCTGACCCGCGTTGGCTAGCCCGCCCCACAGGCAGCCGGCGATCGCGTTCGGGAGGTTCGCGTCCTCGAGCACGATCTGCGCGTCCTTGCCGCCCAGCTCGAGCACCGAGCCCTTGAGCCGCTCCGCGCACGCGGTCCCCACCCGCCGGCCGACGTCGACCGAGCCGGTGAAGAAGATCTTGGCCGCGCTGGACTCGACCAGCGCATTGCCCACCGCGCCACCCCCGTGCACGGTCCGGACGATCCCCTCGGGCAGCCCGGCGCGCTCGAACACGTGCATGATCCGTTCGCCGATCAGCGGCGTGAGCGACGCCGGCTTGAGCACTACGCCGTTGCCGCACATCAGGGCGATGGCGACCTCGCCGAACGGAATCGACCACGGGTAGTTCCACGGCGCGATCACGCCGACCACCCCGAGCGGCTCGTACGAGAAGAAGTGCTTCTTCTGCTTGGCGAAGACCGGGACGTCGCGGATCCGCTCGTCGGTGAGGATGCGCGGCCCGTGCTCGGCGATCCAGTGCAGGGAGTCGATCGTCGGGATCAGCTCCATCGAGTACGACTCGCTGCGCGGCTTGCCCTGCTCGCGGGTGAGCAGCTCGGTGAGCTCGTCGAGCGAGTCGATGATCACCTGCGCCGTGCGGCGCATATAGCGAGCGCGGTCCGAGAGCGGCAGCTGGGCCCAGAACGGCTGAACCGCCGCCACGTCGTCGACCACGGACTGCACCTGCTCGGGCGTGAGCGTCGGGACCGCGCCGACGCGCTCGCCGGTCGCCGGATCGAAGGACTCGAGCGTGCCGGTTGCCGACCCCGCGCCGTTGGTGGCCTGCTTCGTCTCCGTGCTCGCTTCCACGTGT
>VAWV01000251.1:0-2549 GCA_005883295.1 Actinomycetota bacterium | reverse complement strand
GCCTGATCTTCTGAAGGCGCTCTCGCAGATCCCGCTCCGCACCGTGCTCCGAGAGCTCCAGGAAGCTCTCGCCCTTGGCCTCCGGCGGCATCAGCTCCTGCCCCGACACGCCTTCGGTATGGGAGTGCGGGTAGTCGTAGTCCCTGCCGCGGCCGAGCTTCTTGGCCCCCGGATAGGCCGCGCTGCGGAGCGCGTCGGGCGGGTTCACGGGACCGTGCTCGCGCACCCACCGCCGCGCCTCGGCGAGCGCGCGGTAGGACGCGTTCGACTTCGGCGCGAGCGCGAGGTAGACCGCGCACTGCGCCAGGTTGTGGGCGCACTCGGGCATCCCCACGTGCTCCACCGCGTGCGCCGTCGAGACGGCGACGGTGAGGGCGTTCGGGTCCGCGTTCCCCACGTCCTCGCTCGCCAGCACCACCATGCGCCGCGCGATGAAGCGCGGGTCCTCGCCGCCCTCGATCATCGCCGCCAGATACAGGAGAGAGGCGTCGGGATCCGACCCGCGCGTGGCCTTGATCCACGCCGAGATCAGGTCGTAGTGCCGGTCGCCGCCCTTGTCGTAGAGGACGGCCTTGCGCTGCATCGCCTGCTCCGCGACGGCGACGGTCACAACGCCGTCGTCCGTGTTCTCCACCGCCAGGTCGAGCCCGACCAGCGCCGAGCGCGCGTCGCCCGCCGCGCGGGCGGCGAGGAAGGCCAGCGCATCGTCGTCCACGGGCGGGGGATCGGCGATTCCCCGCTCGTCGTGGAGCGCGCGGCGGAGCAGGACCAGGATGTCCTCCTGGGCGAGCTGGTGGAGCTCGTAGATGCGGCAGCGGGAGAGCAGCGCCGAGTTGACCTCGAAGTACGGGTTCTCGGTGGTCGCTCCGATCAGCGTGACGAGCCCCTCCTCCACCGCCGGCAGCAGGGCGTCCTGCTGGGCCTTGTTGAAGCGGTGGATCTCGTCGAGGAAGAAGATCGTGGGCTCGCCGCTCGCGGCCAGCCGGTGATCGGCGCGCTGCAGGACCTCGCGCACCTCGGCGCGGCCGGCGTTCACAGCCGAGATCTCCTCGAACGCGGCGTTCGCGTTCTCGGCAAGGAGCCGCGCGATCGTCGTCTTCCCCGTGCCGGGCGGCCCGTACAGGATCATCGAGTGCGGCTCCCCGTGCTCGAGCGCGCGCCGCAGCGGCGAGTCCGGGCCGAGGAGGTGCTGCTGACCCACCAGCTCCTCGACGGTTGCCGGGCGCAGGCGGACGGGAAGCGGACGCCCCTCCTCGGGCACGCGTGTCTGACCGCGCCGGAGGGCCGAGTCGCCGGTGTCGAAAAGCTGCTCCACGCGGGAATTCTGGCAGGCGCTCGCCCATATACTCGGCGCGCGGTGCCGGATCCAGCCGAACTCGAGCGGCGTACCACCGAGCTGCTCCAGCGGCTGATCCGCTTCAACACGGTGAATCCGCCGGGGCAGGAGGAGGAGGCTCAGAGCTACCTCCGCGGGATGCTCGAGGAGGCGGGCTTCGAGTGCGAGCTGCTGGCCGCCGTACCGGCCCGTCCCAACCTCGTGGCCCGGATGTCCGGCCGGTCGGATGGGCCCACGCTCTGCTACCTCGGGCACGTCGACACCGTGCTCGCCGACGCGGCCGACTGGAGCGTGGACCCCTGGTCGGGCGAACTCCGCGAGGAATGCGTGTGGGGCCGCGGGGCGATCGACATGAAGAGCCAGGTGGCCGCGGAGGTTGCCGCCGTGACCGCCCTGGCCGAGGAGGGCTGGCGGCCGGCCGCGGGCGAGCTGCTCGTCGTCGTGACGGCCGACGAGGAGGCCGGCGCCGTCCACGGCGCCAAGTGGCTGTGCGAGGAGCACCCCGACAAGGTCAGGGCCGACGTCGTGGTGAACGAGGGCGGCGGCGATCCGTTCGACTTCGACGGCCGCCGCATCTACGGCGTGGGAGTGGCCGAGAAGGGCGTCTTCCGGTTCACGCTGAGCACCACCGGACGGGCCGGCCACGCGTCGGTCCCACGCATCGGCGACAACGCCCTGGCCAAGCTCGCCCCGCTGATCGAGGCGATGACCGCCCGCCGGCCGGCGCTCGAGCTCTCCCCGGAGCCGGAGGCGTTCCTGCGCGCGCTCGGGATCGACGGCGGCGGCGACCTCGACGCTGCGCTCGCGGAGGTCGAGTCGCGCGACCCGCGTATCGCCATGCTCCTCGAGCCGACCCTGGGCGTGACCCTGGCGCCCACCATGGTCCACGCGTCGGAGAAGATCAACGTGATCCCCGCGCACGCGGAGCTCAGGGTGGACTGCCGGGTGCCGCCCGGGCTGGGCGCCGACCACGCCCGCATGCGAATCGACGAGGTGCTCGGCGGCGACGGCTACGAGATCCGGTTCGTCGAGCAGGTGGTGGGGAACCGATCGCCGATCGAGACGGAGCTCATGGACCACATCCGGCGCTTCCTCGACGACGAGGCCCCGGGGGCCGCCATAACGCCCACCGTGCTGCCCGGCTTCACTGACTCGCGCTGGTTCCGGGAGGCGTTCCCGGACTGCGTTGCTTACGGGTTCTTCCCCCGCAAGC